>JBBQEY010000008.1:0-35966 GCA_038321425.1 Burkholderiales bacterium
ATCGCGCGATGACCGGCCAGGCCATCCCGAGCTATGCGCCGCGGAGCGCCGCGCCTTATTTCAAGAAGCTCGATTGCTTCTGCTTCGAGAAGCAGACGCTGCAGGCCGGCGAAGTCCGGAAGATGCCGGTGGTGTTCGTGCTCGACCCGGCGATGCCGGACGACATGAAGACGATCACGCTCTCGTACACCTTCTTCGAAGTCGAAGGCGCGGACGGGAAAAATCCGGGTAAAGCAGGGCAGGGACAGGCGCCCGCGCCCCCGCCTGCTGAAAGCACGACGACTAGGAGTCCTTCATGAGTGCAGCCGCCGACGGCGTCAAGCCGTACTACTACGTTCCGCAACCCTCGCACTGGCCCATCACCGGGGCGGTAGCGTTGCTGCTGATGGGCACCGGGGCCGCGTTCTGGTTCAACGGGTATGCGGCGGGCCCGTGGGTCACGGGTCTCGGGTCCGCCATCCTGGTGTACATGCTGTTCGGCTGGTTCGGCCAAGTGATCCGCGAGTCCGAAGGCCGCCTGTACAACGCCAAGGTGGACTTGTCATTCCGCTGGAGCATGAGCTGGTTCATCTTCTCTGAAGTGATGTTTTTCGCGGCGTTCTTCGGCGCGCTGTTCTATATACGCAACATCTCGGTGCCCGACCTGGGAAGTGTTTCGTCGAAGTTGCTGTGGCCCAACTTTGCCGCGCAATGGCCCACCGACGGCCCGTATGTGGCGACGAAATTCACGCCGATGGGCGCGGTCGGCATCCCGCTTATCAACACGATCATCCTGCTCACGTCCGGCATCACGCTGACGATCGCGCATCACGGCCTCAAGGCCAATCATCGCGGCACGCTGAAGCTCTGGCTGTTCCTCACGATCCTGCTCGGCTTCCTGTTCGTGGGCTTTCAGGCCTACGAATACATGCACGCCTACTCCGAAATGAACCTGAAGCTATCAAGCGGTGTCTATGGTTCAACGTTCTACATGCTGACCGGTTTTCACGGCTTGCACGTGACGATCGGCGCCACGATGCTGCTGGTGATGCTCTGGCGCGTGATGCGTGGCGACTTTACGCCCGACCATCATTTCGGGTTCGAGGCCACCGCGTGGTACTGGCATTTCGTTGACGTCGTGTGGTTGCTGCTGTTCGTGCTGGTGTACTGGATGATCTGACGGCATACCCCGCCACGGCTCGCCAAAGCCGCACGGGCTTCCGTGCGGCTTTTATCTTTGCGGATGGCGGCGGCGCCGGGGTCAGCGCAGGCCCTGTTGGCCGATCCAGCCCATCCAGTAGGAGAACAGCAGGAAGGCGATCAGGCCCACCGACAGGCCGACGCGAAGCGTCAGTGCCCACACCACGCGCTTCCCGCGGCCGGCATCGCGATAGAGAAACACCAGCGCCGCGAACAGGGCAACGATGATCGCGATCAGCACGACGACGACGACGATTTTCATGGCAATTGAGGCGTCATGACAGGACAGGACCATGCAGTGTAGTGAAATCGGCGCCACCCCGGGTCGCGACGCGATGGACACCCCCAATTCCGCACCTTCCGCTGGTATCACCCGCCGCCGCCCGGCAGCGCTGCTCGCCATCGCCACCGTGCTTGGCATCGCTCTCTTCGTCTTCGCCGGCAACTGGCAGCACGGCCGCATGAACCAGAAGCTTGCGCTGCGCGCGCAACTCGATGCCGCTGCCGCCGCGCTACCCGTCGCCCTGCCGTCCGAGACCACTTGGACTGCATGGCGGTACCGCCCCGTCGTGCTCGAAGGGCGCTTCGATGCCGGCCGCCAATTCCTCGTCGACAACAAGGTGGAAGGCGGTCGCGTTGGCTACCACGTGATTACGCCATTGCTGCTTGCCGACGGCCGCGCCGTGCTGGTCGATCGCGGCTTCGTCGCGGCGGGCGCATCGCGCAACGCGTTACCGGACGCACCCGTGCCGGCCGGAACGGTCGCGTTGCGTGGCCGCATCAACATTCCGCCGGCCCGCTACGTGGAACTGCAGAAGCCCGCGGCTACCGGCAAGGTCTGGCAGAACCTCGACCCGGCGCGCTTCGGGCAGGTGAGCGGGTTGCCGGTGGTACCGGTCGTGATCGAGCAGACTGAACCGCTGGGACCAGACGATCGCCTTGCCCGGCAATGGGCCATCCCCGATGCTGGTGTCGAAAAGCACCGGATCTACATGGTGCAGTGGTACGCCTTCGCGGTAATGGCGGGCGGGTTGTGGCTTTGGTTCGCGTGGCGGAGGCGTGGGTGAAGATCGAGACGCCCGACTCGGTGGCCGTCCGCAAGGGCCGGCGCACGATGCTGCTGATCGCGTTGATCGCGGCGGCACCCGCGGTGGCGTCGTATACGATCTACTACTTCTTTCCGCCGGACAAGCGTGCCAACTACGGTGAATTGCTGCCCACCGCACCCATGCCCCCGACTGCGGCCAAGGCTGCCGATGGCACGCCCTTCATGCTGTCCACGCTGGCAGGTAAATGGGTGCTGGCACTGGCGGCGCCATCGGCCTGCGATGCTGGCTGCGCGAAGGCGCTGTTTGCCACGCGCCAGGCGCGAACCATCCAAAACAAGGAAATGGAGCGCGTAGTGCGCGTGTGGTTCGTCACCGACGACGGCCCCATCGACACCGCGCTGCTCGCGCAACACCCGGAGCTGATTGTCGTCCGTTCCGATCCTGCCACCTGGGCACGCTTCGAGGTTGGAACTGAACGAATCGTACTGCTCGATCCGCTGCAGAACCGCGTGCTGGCTTTTCCCCGCGATCCGGACGTCAAGGCGATGGCCAAGGATGTTTCGCGGCTCCTCAAGGCCTCCCGAATCGGCTGAGCAGCCGCGCCGGTGTAAAATGGCGGGTTCCCGCTGTCCCGCGATCCCGACCCTCCTAAATGACTGCCCTGGCCCTCGCCGAAAACCGTTTTCGCCAGTTCTTTGCGCTGACGAAGCCGCGGGTCGTCTCGCTGATCGTGTTTTGCGCGGTCATCGGCATGTTCCTCGCGGTACCGGGCGCACCGCCTGCCGGCATCGTGTTTGCCGCCACGCTGGGCATTGCGCTGGTGGCTGGCGCTGCCGCTGCGATCAATTGCCTCGTCGAGCAGAAACTCGACGCGCTGATGCAACGCACGCGCGGCCGGCCGCTTCCGCGCGGTGAACTGACATCGTTGCAGACGCTGGTGTTCGCCGCGACGGTGGGCGGTGCCGGATTGTGGGTCCTGTACCGCTTCGTCAATCCGCTGACGATGTGGCTGACGCTGGCCACGTTCGTCGGCTACGCGGTGATCTATACCGTGCTGCTGAAACCGGCCACGCCGCAGAACATCGTGATCGGCGGCGCATCGGGCGCGATGCCACCGGTACTCGGCTGGGCTGCGGTTGCCAACGACGTGGCACCCGAGGCACTGCTGCTGTTTCTCATCATCTTCATCTGGACGCCGCCGCACTTCTGGGCGCTGGCGCTGTACCGCACCCAGGACTATGCGAAGGCCGGGCTGCCCATGCTGCCGGTGACGCACGGATCGCTCTATACGCGTTTGCAGATCGTGCTCTACACGTTCGCGCTGGTCGCCGTGTCGCTGATGCCTTGCGCCATCCGCATGAGCGGCTTCCTGTACCTCGTCTGCGCGCTGGTGCTGGGCGCGGTGTTCCTGGCCTATGCATTGCGGCTCTACTTCCGCTACAGCGACGAGCTCGCGCGCGCCACATTCCGCTATTCGATCGTGTACCTGGCAGCGCTGTTCTCGGCGTTGCTGGTCGATCACTACTGGCAGTGATGCGCCGGCTTGTCGCGGCGGCTGCCGCGTTCGCATTGCTCCTCTTCCTCGCGGCGTGCGCGCCCGAGGGTCCCAAGTTCAAGACCTCCGATGTCACCGGTGCGAGCTTCGGCCGCGATTTCGCGCTGACCGATGCCAACGGCAAGGCGCGCACGCTCGCTGATTTTCGCGGCAAGGCGGTCGTGGTGTTCTTCGGCTTCACGCAGTGTCCCGACGTCTGCCCGACCACGCTGGCCACGCTGGCCGAGGCGATGAAGCAACTGGGTGCCGACGCGGATCGCGTGCAGGTACTGTTTGTCACGATTGATCCGGCGCGCGACACCGCCGAGCTGCTGCGCAACTACGTGCCAGCGTTTGACAAGCGCTTCCTCGGACTCTACGGCGACGACGACGCCACGCAGCGGGTGGCGCGCGAATTCAAGATCATTTACCAGAAGCAGCCGGGGTCCACGCCGGAGACGTACACGATGGATCACTCGGCCGGTACCTACATTTTCGATATGCAGGGCCGGTTGCGGCTCTTCGTCAATCACGGGCAAGGTCCGGAAGTGTTCGCGCACGACCTGCGCGAGATCCTGCGCTCCGCGCCCCAGTCCTGAAGCACCCGGGGAAGGGCGCGCGCGCAGACCGCGACCGCGCTGGCTAGAACTCCACCATCTCGAAGTCCTCCTTGCGCGCGCCGCACTCGGGGCAGGTCCAGTTGGGTGGCACGTCTGCCCAGCGCGTGCCCGGCGCGATGCCTTCCTCTGGTGACCCGGTGGCCTCGTCATAGATCCAGCCGCAAATGAGGCACATGTATTTTTTCATCGGGATTTCGTCGTTTCAGGGTGGAGTAAACTTGTAAATTGTAACGTGCCCCTATGCGTCGACGCGACGCGCGCATTCCGACGACTCCCATGCCTGACGCCGAATCCGGTTTTCCCCCGCTGGTCCTCACCTTCGCCGCATCCGACCCCTCCGGGGGTGCAGGCATGCAGGCCGATATCCTCACGCTTGCTAGCATGGGGTGCCATCCACTGTCGGTGATCACCGCGATCACCGTGCAGGACTCCCTCGGTGTCGAGGCGGTGATGGCGATCGATGCGGATTGGGTAGCCGACCAGGCACGATGCCTGCTCGAGGACATGCCCGTCGATGCGTTCAAGATCGGCGTGCTGGGCAGCGTGGAGAACATTGCCGCCATCGCGGAGATCGTCTCCGATTATCCGGACGTACCCCTGATACTCGACCCGGTACTGGCCTCCGGGCGCGGCGACGAGCTGGCCACGGAAGACATGACGCGCGCGCTGCGCGAACTGCTGCTGCCGCAGACCACCATCCTCACGCCCAACAGTCTTGAATTGAGGCGGCTGGCGGAGGCCGAGGAGGACGACGAACGCGCGCTCGAGCACTATGCCGCGAAGCTGATCGAGACCGGTTGCGAGTATGTGCTCGTCACCGGTACGCACGAGAACACCCCGCAGGTGATCAACACGCTCTACGGCAAGAACGGTGTCGTGCGCACTGACCGCTGGCCGCGTCTCGCCGGCAGCTTCCACGGGTCGGGATGCACACTGGCCTCGGCCATTGCAGCGATGCTCGCGAACGGCCTCGACCTGCCCGAAGCGGTCCGCGAAGCCCAGGATTACACGTGGCAGTCGCTCAAGAAGGCGTATCGGCCCGGCATGGGCCAGTTCCTCCCCGATCGCCTGTTCTGGGCGCGCGAGGAAGCCGACGCCGTGGGCGAAGAGCCGGAAGTGCCGCGCGTGATCGATGTGCGCGGCAGCCACTAGCGTCCCGCGCGCCCTCCCGGCGACGATCGACTTTCATCACGCGAGCCAGGACTCCGTCGTGCGTATCGCCGGCCTCTATGCAGTCACGCCCGACGTCGACGACACGGCATTGCTCGTTGCGAAAGTGACGGCGGCGATCAGCGGTGGCGCGACGATGGTCCAGTACCGGCACAAGTCCGCCGCGGCATCGCGGAAGCTGGAGCAGGCGCGCGCGCTGGCCGCCGCGTGCAGCGGGCGTGCAATCTTCATCGTCAACGACGACGCGGCGCTGGCCCGGGCGGTGGTCGCGGACGGCGTGCATGTCGGCGAAGACGACGGTGCCGTGACACAGGCCCGCGTTATCGTCGGCGCGGATCGGATCGTCGGCGTGTCCTGCTACAACGAACTCGCGCGTGCCCGGCGCTTGGCAGCGGAAGGCGCGGACTACCTGGCCTTCGGCAGCTTCTACCCATCGAGCGTGAAGCCCCTGGCGCGCCGCGCGGCGCCGTCGCTGCTGCACGATGCACGGTCGCTTCGCCTGCCGCTGGTGGCGATAGGCGGGATCACGGCGGCCAACGCGGGCGCGCTGGTCCACGCCGGCGCCGATGCGGTGGCCGTGATCTCCGAGCTGTTCGACCACGACGAACCCGCAGCAGTGACTCGTGCCGCTGCCGCCATCGCCTCCATCTTTC
The DNA here is from genome assembly GCA_038321425.1 of Burkholderiales bacterium. Taxonomy (GTDB): domain Bacteria; phylum Pseudomonadota; class Gammaproteobacteria; order Burkholderiales; family Casimicrobiaceae; genus VBCG01. The sequence continues at coordinate 6,206 of JBBQEY010000008.1, forward strand.
AATCGCAACGCCCACCCTCAGGATCGCCATGAGCCGCAACGATGAACTCTTCGCGCGCGCGCAGCGCACCATTCCCGCGGGCGTCAATTCGCCGGTTCGGGCGTTTCGCTCGGTGGGCGGCACGCCGCGGTTCTTCACGCGCGGACAGGGTCCCTACGTATGGGATGCGGACGACCAGCGCTACATCGACTACGTCGGCTCGTGGGGCCCGGCCATCCTCGGCCACGCGCACCCGGACGTCGTGCGCGCGGTGCAGGAAACCGCCGTGCATGGCCTGTCCTTCGGCGCGCCGACGGAAATCGAGATCGTGATGGCGGAAACATTGGTGCGGCGGCTGCCGTCCATCGAGATGGTGCGCCTCGTCTCCTCCGGCACCGAGGCGACGATGTCGGCGCTGCGCCTCGCGCGCGGCTACACCAATCGCTCGAAGATCCTCAAGTTCGAAGGCTGCTATCACGGTCACGGCGACAGCCTGCTCGTGAAGGCAGGCTCCGGCGCCCTGACGTTCGGGCAGCCATCGTCGGCTGGCGTCCCGGCGGCGATCGCCGGTGAAACGATCGTCACCGCGTTCAACGACCTCGAGGCCGTGGCGGATGCGTTCAAGGCCGATCCGGACAACATCGCGGCGATCATCGTCGAACCCGTTGCCGGCAACATGAACCTGATCATGCCGAAGCCGGGCTTTCTCGAAGGCCTGCGCGACCTGTGCACCCGCTACGGCGCGGTGCTGATCTTTGACGAGGTGATGACAGGATTCCGCGTGCATGCGCGCGGCGTGCAGGGCTTGACCGGCGTTACGCCTGACCTCACCACGCTCGGCAAGGTGATCGGCGGCGGCATGCCGGTGGGTGCCTTCGGCGGCAAGCGTGAGATCATGCAAAAGATCGCGCCGCTGGGGCCGGTGTACCAGGCGGGTACGCTGTCGGGCAATCCGGTGGCGGTAGCGGCCGGGTTGGCCACGCTGGCGGCAACGGAAGTTCCCGGCTTTTACGAGGCGCTCGCCGCGTCGACGAGGCAGTTCACGGACGGCATGGTGGCCGAAGCGGAACGCGCAGGCGTCCCGTTCACGGCACAGGCCGTCGGCGGCATGTTCGGCCTGTATTTCGCGGACCGCATTCCGGACAGCTACGACACGGTGATGGCCACCGACAAGGCGCGCTTCAACCGCTTCTTCCACGCGATGCTCGATGCCGGCATCTATCTCGCACCATCGGCCTACGAAGCGGGCTTCGTGTCGGCGGCGCATCGTCCCGAGGACATCGCCGCCACGCATCGGGCCGCCGCAGCGGCATTCGCCGCCGGCTGATCCGTGCGACGCCCATACCGGCCGCGGCGGCCGGTCAGGATTTCTGGCCGCGCCGATCCACAGGTGTTGATACGCGCAACTTGTTGACGTGCGAGCCGTCGACAGCAGTGCCGTCGGGCTGCTTGCCGAGGAAATAGAAGCGCTGCCACGATTCCTTCAGCGTGGCGGGGTCGCCCGCATTGAAGCGCTTCATGAATTCGTCGCGCCGGTCCTTCCACGCCAGTGCCTGCTGCTCCAGTTCCGGGTCGTCGGCCAGGTTGCGGATCTCGGGTTCAACATCCAGAACTGCGCGCGCGGGCACAGGATAGAGCATGCAGATCGCCTCCCCCTTGCGGAACCTTACCGTGCCCGGGCGGGTCATCTGCCAGTTCATGGTGAACGGATAGGGCAGCCAATCCGTCTCGATCACGCCGGTCAGCGGCGCGATCCCATCCTTCGGCGTATTGAGCGGGCCGGTGGCCAGCAGGTTCCATCCCGGCTCGGTCCGGAAGAGATAGGTCAGGTGAAACGTCACGATCCCGAACGCGAAGTGCGTCAGCACGAATTGCGACAGGTGCGGAAAGCCATCGGTGGCGCGCACTTGCACGTTGCGCGCATGCGGTCCGCCGTCCCACGTCACGTCGAAGTCGCAAACGGCACCGATCTCCCAGCCGTGCGCGTTGGCGATGGCAAGCGGCAGGCATCGGTACGCGTGGCGGTCCGGGATGCGGTCCATCCAGTCGCGCGAAGAGGAAGCGGGGCGCAGCTCGAGCGGCGCGGACGACAGGGCAAAGCAGGACAGTTTCATGGGATGGCGGGTCTCATTGCGGACCGCTCATTTTACCGGCGCGGCGCGCGACCCACGGTGCCGTGGCAAGGCTCATGCCGCCGCGGCCTCCCGCGTACGCAACATGCTATGATTCGACACGGTTTTTCCTTTTAATTTCATCATCTTCCGCACGTGGACGCACCGGTTCGCAAACGTTTGGGCGAGATCCTCATCGAGCGCGGCAAGCTCGATGCACCCACGCTCGACCGCGCGTTGCGGCTGCAACAGGAATCCGGCGAAAAGCTGGGCGCGTTGCTCGTCACGCTTGGCGTCGTCGCGCAGCGGGATATCGCCGAAGCATTGGCCCAGCAACTCGATTTGCCGATGATGGATGTGGCCGCCTATCCGGAGTTCCCGATCCTCGAGGAGCGCGTCAGCGCCCGCTTCCTGCGCGAGATGCGCGCATTGCCGGTGCGCGAGGACGACAACGAAGTGGCGCTGGCTATGGCCGACCCCACTGACAACTACACGATCGGCGCGCTCGAGATGGTCACGGGCCGCACCGTGCGCGCGCTGGTGGCCATCCCGACGGAACTCGAGTCCGCGCTGGAGCGCCTCTATGGCAGCGGCAAGTCGGCGCAGAGCCAGGTGATCGGCGACGTCGAGACGCGGGTCGACGAACTCGACTTCAACGCCGACGTGCAGCAGTTGAAGGACCTCGCGTCCGAAGCACCGGTCATCCGCCTCGTCAGCCTCATCATCACCAACGCGCTCGACATGCGCGCCTCCGACATCCACGTCGAGCCCTTCGAAAACCGCCTGTCGGTCCGCTATCGCGTCGACGGCGTGCTGCACGACGTGGAGTCGCCGCCCAAGCGGCTGGCCGCGCCCGTGATCTCGCGCATCAAGATCATGGCCAACCTCGACATCGCGGAACGGCGCCTGCCGCAGGACGGTCGCATCCGCCTGCGCGTGCAGGGTAAGGAAATTGACCTTCGCGTATCCACCGTGCCGACCATGCACGGCGAATCCGTCGTGATGCGAATTCTCGACAAGGGTGGCGTTGCGCTCGACTTCCACAAGCTCGGCTTTGCCGACGACACGCTGGCCGCCTTCATCGAAGTGTTGCAGCAGCCGCACGGCATCCTGCTAGTCACCGGCCCCACGGGTTCCGGCAAGACCACCACGCTCTACACGGCGCTCGACCGGTTGAACCAGCCCGACGTGAAGATCCTCACCGTCGAGGACCCGGTCGAATACCAGATGGTCGGCATCAACCAGATCCAGGTGAAGCCGCAGATCGATCTCACGTTTGCCAACGCGCTGCGCTCGATCGTGCGGCAGGACCCTGACGTGATCATGATCGGCGAGATCCGCGATCTCGAAACGGCGCAGATTGCCGTGCAGTCCGCGCTCACCGGCCACATGGTGCTGTCGACACTGCACACCAACGATGCGGCGTCCACAGTCAATCGCCTGCTCGACATGGGGGTCGACGATTACCTTCTCACGTCGACGGTCGTGGGCATCCTGGCGCAGCGCCTCGTGCGCAAGTTGTGCCCGCAATGCAAGGAGCCGTACCACGCGCTGCCCGAGATCGTCACGCAGCTGGGGCTGGCCAAGTTCGCGCCGCCCGGCGACATCACGCTCTATCACGCGAAGGGCTGCAGCCAGTGCAGCCAGACGGGCTACATGGGCCGCTTCTGCATCCTCGAGATGCTGCCGATGTCCGATCCGCTGCGCAGCCTCATCATGAAGCACGTCAATTCCAACGAACTGAAGGCACAGGCGCAGAAGGACGGCATGGTGTCGATGTACGAGGACGGCATGCGCAAGGCGCTGGCAGGCGATACGACATTCGAAGAGGTGCTTCGCGTCACGCGCGAAGCCTGAACGCCGCATGCCGGTTTATCGCTACCGAGCCGTCAATCCGGCCGGCGAGATCGCCACCGGCGAACTCGAGGCCGCCAACGAAGCCGAGATCGTCGGTCGGCTGCGCGACCAGGGGTTGATGCCCACGCAGATTGCGCATGGCAGCGGCGCCGCTCCGGTCACCGCGGGCGTCCCGCGCCCCGAAGGCGCACCACGACGCAGCATGTTTGCATCGAAAACCGTCACGCGCGACCAGCTGCTTGGCATCACGCGCGAACTCTCGACGCTGCTGCGCGCCGGGCTGCCGCTCGATCGCGCGCTCGAAGTCTTGATCGGATTGGCGCCCACGCCGGTGGCCGGAGCGCTGATGCAGGGTATTCGCGACGACGTGCGCGGCGGCAAGTCGCTGTCGCAGGCGCTCGACGAACGGCGCGAAGTGTTTTCGCGCTTCTACGTCAACATCGTCCGCGCGGGCGAGGCGGGGGGTGCGCTGGGCGTCGTGCTGCAACGGCTCTCCGACACGATGGAGCGCAACAAGGAGTTGCGCGAGTCGGTCAAGTCGGCGCTGATCTATCCGGTCATCCTCGTGTGCGTGGCGGCGGCCTCGGTGGCGCTGCTGCTGATCTGGGTGGTCCCGCAGTTCGAGGCGACGTTCGCGCAAGCGGGCAAGGCGCTGCCGCTGCCCACGCTGGTCGTGGTCACGCTGGGCAAGTTCATGCGCACGTGGTGGTGGGCGCTGGCCGCAGCCTTCGTGCTCGGCATCACGTGGTATCGCCTCCGGGGCCGCAACCCCGCCGTACGCCAGTGGCGGGACGCGCGCCTGCTGCGCGTACCCCTGCTGGGGGACTTGATCGGCAAGGTGGAGACCGCCCGCTTTGCGCGAACGCTGTCCACGTTGCTGGCCAACGGCGTCACGCTGCTGGCGGGATTGTCGATCGTCAAGGAGACAATGACGAACATGGTCATGGCCAATGCGCTCGACGGCGTGATCGGCAAGTTGCGCGAGGGCAAGGGCTTCGGCCGGCCGCTGGCCGATACGGGCCTCTATCCGCGCCTCGCCTCGCAGATGATCCTGGTCGGCGAGGAATCGGGCCGTCTGGAGGAGATGCTGGCCCGGGTGGCCGAGGTCTACGATCGCGAAGTGCAGACGGCCATCAAGCGTTTCCTGTCGGTGCTCGAACCCGTGCTGATCCTGAGTCTTGCCGTGCTGATCGGCGGGATCGTGTTCTCGATCCTGATGGGTGTGATGGGAATGAGCGAACTCGTGGTCTGATCAGGCGTCCAACGCCTCCAGGCCCCGGAAATGCAGGGCAACAGTGTCGTGGAACGGCAACACCTGCAAGTGCAGTTCACCATGGAACCTACAATGAACCAACAACAGCGGATTCGCCGCGCCCAGCGCGGCATGACCCTCATCGAAATCCTCGTCGTGCTGGTGCTGATCGCGATCGTGATGGGCATCGTCGGCGGCAACTTCATCGGGCAGGGCGAGGCCGCAAAGGCCAAGGCCGCCGCCATCGAGATCGGGCAGATCGGGCAGTCGCTCGACCTCTACAAGCTCGAGATCGGCCGCTATCCCACGTCGCAGGAGGGTCTGCAGGCGCTGATCACCGCGCCATCCGGTGTCGCCAACTGGAACGGACCCTACTGGAAGAAGGGCACGCTGCCCAGGGACCCGTGGACCAACGAGTACAAGTACACGTCGCCCGGCGCCAAGGGGGCCTACGACATCCTGTCGCTCGGCGCCGATGGCAAGGAAGGTGGCGATGGTCCGGCCAAGGACATCACCAGCAATTGAGTGCGGGCCCGCCGCGCCTCGCTACGGATGAATCGCCAACACACTGCCGGCGTGTCGCTGCTCGAGTTGATGATCGTGCTGATGATCATGGCCATCGTCGCGGCGCTGGTCGTGCCGATGTTCGGCGGCGGCGTGTCCAACACGCAGTTGCGCAGCGCTGCGCGCCAGCTTGCGTCGGGCTTGCGCCTCGCGCGCAGCGAGGCGGTCGCGCAGCGCCGCGAGACTTTCCTCGTGATCGATGTCGCCGGTCGCCGCTTCAAGGTCGACCGCGATCCGAAGGAACATGCGTTGCCGCGCGACGTCGACCTGAAGCTCTACACCGCGCAGAAGGATCTCGTCGACGAAAAGGTCGGCTCGATCCGCTTCTATCCGGATGGCGGCAGCAACGGCGGGCGCATCACCGTGGGTTCCGGCGAGCGCAAGTACGAAATCGACGTCGACTGGCTGACCGGCCGTGTCGCGATCCTCGATTGAGCCGGTGATGACGCGCCGGTCGATGTCGTCCACGCGCAGCACCAGCCGCGGTTTCTCGCTGCTCGAGGTGCTGGCTGCATTCGTCATCCTCGCCCTCGTAGCAACCGCGTTGTTCCGCCTCTTCTCGGCCTCGCTCAACAACGTATCGGCGGCGGAGGAATGGAGCCGCGCGTTGCTCGTCGCCGAGTCGCAACTCGAGGTGGCTGCGGCAACACAGCCTTTGAAGGCTCTGGACGAGCGCGGCGTCGATGAAACGGGCAAGGTGCGCTGGACCGCCAAGGTGGCGCCGTACACGGTCCCGGATGTCGACCAGGAACTCGACCGAGCCTCCGATGCGTTGTCGATGCGGCTCTTTCGCGTGACCGTGGAAGTCGCATTCGACGGTGCCGACGGCCGCGAGCGCACGTTCTCGCTGGCCACGATGCGCCTCGGGCCGAGGAATCCCGCATGAGACCGGACCGCTCTTGTCGGACAACCGCGTTCTGCGCGCGCGCGGAGGGCTTCACGCTGATCGAGTTGATGATCGCGCTGTCGCTGTTCGCGCTCATGTCCGCCGTGCTGTTCGGCTCGCTGCAACTCGCCGGCCGCACGTGGGACGCCGGTGAAGCGAAGGCCGAGGCCAATTCCGGCATGCGCCTCGCCGGCGACTATCTGCGTGGACAGCTTGCGGCCCAGCATCCACAACGGATGCGCAAGATCGCGGAATTTCCGCTGCTCTTCAGCGGCACGCGCGAAGAGGTCCGCTTCTCGGCGCCGCTGCCCGGCCGCGTGGGCGTAGGCGGCATGTGGTACTACCGGCTGGCCGTGGTCGAGGCCGCCGGCAAGGGCAAGAGCGCGCTGGTGCTGGAACGCATGGTGCCCGACGTCAACAGTACGACGATGCCCGACTTCAACACAGCGGAGCGTTCGGTGCTGGCCGACGACATCACCTCGCTCAAGGTCGGGTATCTTGGCCGCGATCGCGGTTCGAGTTTCGATATCGCGCCCACGTGGCGCGATCGCTGGGACGATCCGCAGGTGCTGCCGGTGCTGATCAGGATCGACGTCGCGCCGCGAGTCGGTCTTGCCTGGCCGACACTCGTCGTCGCGCCGCGCGAATCCCCCGAGGCCGGGTGCCGCGCGTGGGATACGATCCGCCTGCAGTGTGTGGGGGTCTGACGCATGCGGGCCGCGCGTATCCCGCCTCGCCAATGCAGCGCGCCGCATCGCCAGCGCGGCATCGCGCTGGTGCTGGTGCTGTGGCTCACGATCCTGTTGATGGTCATCGCCGGAGGCTTTGCATTTTCGATGCGCAGTGAAGCGATGTCGGCGCGCAACGCGCTGTCACTGGCGCAGGTACGCGCAGTGGCCGACGGCGCCGTCGAGCGCATGGCCTTCGAGTTGTCGCGGCCGCGCTATCCCGCGGCATGGGCAAGCGATGGCCAGATGCGGCGCTGGAAGGAAGGCGACGTCGATGTGGTGGCCACCGGAGTTGATGAGTCCTCGCGTATCGACCTCAACGCCGCGCCGGACCCATTGCTGAAGGGCTTGATCGAGCAGGTGGGCGGCGCCGATCCGCAAACCGCGGCGCGCATCGTCGACGGCATTCTCGACTGGCGCGACGCCGACGAAACGAAGCGTCCCAATGGCGCGGAGGAACCCGACTATCGTGTGGCCGGGTTGCCGCAACGCCCGCCCAATGCCCCGTTCGAAACCGTCAGCGAAGTTGCGCGCATCCTCGGCATGACGCCGGCCATCTATGCGCGGATCGCCGACAGCCTTACCGTCAATTCCCGCCAGCCCGGCATCAATCCGCTCACGGCGTCGCGCGACGTGCTGCTGGCGCTGCCCAACGCCACGCTGGCCATTGTCGACCAGTACATGCAGCAGCGGGCCGAGGCACTGGCGTCAAAGCTGCCGGCGCCGCCATTTCCGCCGGCCACGCCTTTTGCGGCCGGCGCAGTGCCGGTCTGGCGGATTCGCGCACAGGCCACGGCAGCCGATGGTGTAACCTTCGCCCGCGATGCGGTGGTCCGCCCGTCCGGCGAAGCACGCCGGCCGCTGATAGCGTTGACATGGGCCGATGGCGTGACCCAGGCCGCACCCGTGGCCGTCACGCCCTAGCGCGACGCCCGAACCCGCACAGGAAAATGACCGGATGGCCAACCGCGAGCTGACCCTGCCCACACTGGCGCCACGCATGCACGAGCTTGCGCGGCGGCTGGGTCTTGCCGGTTTCTGGGCCTGGTGGACTGCGCAGCTCGATCCGCTGGTGCCGAAGGTGCCGCGCGCCGCGCTGGCCCGTCGCCGGATGCGGACCTCGATTGCATTCGATGGCGACCACGCCACCGTATGGCTACCGGTGCTCGAAAATGGCCGAGCGATCATGAAGGTGGGCACGACCATTGCGCTGACCGGTGACGCCGCGGCTATCCAGGCGGCCGGCCGCGCCGCCGTTGCTTCGCTGGCGCCGATGGTCTACGGCGGCAGTTCCTCGGCGCAACGCGTGGTCGTTACGGTGCCGGCGCGTGAAGTGTTACGGAAGTCGATCGAATTGCCCGCTGCAGTCGAGGAAGACCTGCGCCAGGCCCTCACGTACGACCTCGACCGGCACACGCCCTTCAAGGCCGACGAGCTCTACTTCGACGCGGTGGTGTCGCGGCGCGATGCGGCGCGTGGCACCGTGCATGTCGACTTGGCAGCGGTGCGGCGTGCCGCGGTCGACCCTGCGCTGAAGCTCGCCGCCGCGTGGGGTGCGGATGTCGCCGCCGTTGTGCCGGCCTCCACCGACATGGCCGCACCTTCGCGGGTCAATTTGCTGCCCTACGCGATGCGGCCGTCGCGGTCGTTGTGGCGGCGATGGCAGTTCTGGGTCCCGCTGGCGGTCGTCGCGCTGCTGATCCTCGCGGCCATCCTGATTCCGTTGTGGCAGAAGCGCGATTACGCCATTCAGTTGAACAGCCTCGCCGACCAGGCGCGCGCGCAGGCGGCGGTCTCTGAGACGCTGCGCCTCGAACTCGATGGCAAGGTCGCCGATTTCAATACGGGGCTCGAGCGCAAGTACGTGTACCCCGGCGCGCTGCAAACGCTCGACTATGTGAGCAAGCTGCTGCCCGACGACACATGGCTTACGCAATTCGAGTTGAAGAGCGTGACCAAGGACAAGGAGTTGCAGCGCGAAGTCCTGGTGCGCGGCGAGACGCTCAATGCCGGACGGCTCGTGCAGTTCTTCGAAGATTCACAGCACTTTGCGCAGGCGGCACCGCGCGCGCCAACCACCAAGATCCAGCCCGGCCCCGGCGAGATTTTCGACCTGGGTGCGCAGTTGAAACCTCGTGCGGTCCCCGGACGGGTGGCGGTGTTGGTCCGTGACGGTGCACCCGAGGTTGTCGTTCCAGACGCCGCCGCACCCGGTACTCCCGCCGCCGCCGCGGCGCCCGGCGCGGCAATCGTGCCGGGCGGGACCGCCGCCACCCCACCGGCTGCCGTGCCCGCGGCGCCCGCCGTACCTGCGTTCGCCGCACCTGCAACCGCCGCACCCGCCGGCGCAGGCAGCCGCAGCGCTGCGCCCGCCGCCCCTGCCGGCAGCGCAACGCCCGCAACCCAGCCCGCCGGCGTACCCAAGGATGGGGCTAGCGCCCCGGAACCTGCAGCAGGACGCAAGCCATGACGCCCGCCTTCGTTGCCCGCCTGTCCCCGCCGCAGCAACGCTTGGCCGCGGTCGCGCTGCTGGTGCTGGCCGTGGTGCTGGTTCTCCTGATCGCGGTGGGCCCGTTGCTGTTGCTGCACCGGCACTACGACGGCGTGATCGCGGACCTGTCCGACCGCCTCGAGCGCTATCGCCGGGTCTCGGCGCAGGCCCCGGAATTGCGCCGCGCGCTCGACGTGATGAAGGAAAAGGACGGTCGCCGCTTCTTCCTCAAGAACACCGCGCCGAACCTTGCCGGGGCCGAGTTGTCCGATCTCGTGCGCGGCGCCATCGAGAACAACGGCGGCCGCATCACCACCAGCCAGAATCCCAGTCCCCGTGACGAGGGGCGTTTCAAGCAGCTATCGGTCTCGGTGCAGTTTTTTGCAACAACGCCGGCTCTCGCCAAGGTTCTGCAGGCGCTGGATACGCAATTGCCGTACCTGACGGTCGATAATCTGTCGATTCGGCCGCTGTCCGCGTTCCGGGGGTTCAAACCCGGGCCGGGACAGGAGCCCGAGAACAACGTGCAACTCGAGGTCTCGGCGCTGGCCTACCCGGAGGCGGCCAAGCCGGCGCCCGCCAAATGACGGAGAGGATCCGATGAACATGATGCAGACCACGCTGCGGAGTTGGGCCTTCTGGCTCCTGCCGTTGGTACTGCTCGTGCTGTTGATCGGTTGGCAGATCGATTGGGGCCGCGAGTTCACGCGCGTGCCGCCTCCTGCAGCCTCGGCCGTTCCCCCGCCCGTCACGGTGGCCGTGTTGCCGAGCTACGAGCCCGACGCCACCACGACCACAAGCCGCGACGCGATCGATCGGCCGCTCTTCAACCCGACGCGGCGCCCCGCGCCGGTGGCCGTGGCGGAGGCCGCCAAGGCACGGATGCAGCGCGGGCAGTTCGCGTTGACCGGCACGCTCCTTGCGGATGGCAAGTCCACGGCCTTCCTGCGCGACGTCAGCGGCGGCAAGGCCCGCCGGGTGATGCAGGGCGAGACGGTCAACGGCCTGCTGGTCGCCGAAGTCAAAGCCGACCGCGTTCGCCTGACGCTGGGCGACGAAGTCGAAGAACTTGCATTGAAACTTGCGGTCGGACCCAGGACGACCATCCAGCCGGTGGTGGCGGGGCCCCGGACGGCTGCCGCTGCGGCCGCGGCCGCAGGATTGTCGCCTGCCGAAGCCGCGCGACTGGCGCCGCAAGTTCGCGATGTCGCCGATGTGCTGGCCGAACGTCGCCGGATGGCGCGCGAAGCCGAGGCCGCCGCGTCAGGACGCCCGCCAGGCGCCCCGATCGTGCCGCCGGCCACTGCCGCGGCAACCCCCGGTCCGACGCCTGCGCCAAACGCCGCTGGAGCATCATCCGACCCGGCGTGGTCTTCCGTGTACCAACGCTATCAACAACCGCGGCGATAAGGCCGTCCTGGGCACCAACTCTCAACGACCAATGCCGGTCGGCGCGTGATCGCTACTCCCGACGCCGTCCAGGACACAACAACAATGCGCAATCCCTCCTTGGTCCGAATCCTTACTTGCTGCACGCTGGCACTTCTGGTCGCATCCTGCGCCGCCCCCGGCACCGCGCCGGAAACGCCTTCGCTCGCGCGCTCGGCCCTGAACGGCAACGGCTCCGGCATGTCGCCGGCGCTGGCGGATGCTGCCGTACGCGCGCAGACGCCCACCACCCAACAGACACCGGCCTCCGACAAGGCCAGCCTGTTTCGCGGGACCGGGGTCGTGGTGAAGGGCCTGCAGCCCGGTGGCGCGCTGCCTCCGGGACCGGTGATGCAGCCGCCCGGTGGCGGCGTGGTCCTGAATTTCGAGGGCGCCGACCTGCGCGAAGTGGTGCGCAACATCCTGGGCGACATCCTCAACGAGAACTACACGATCGATCCTTCGGTCGGCGGTACCGTCACCATCCGCACGTCCACCGGCATTCCGCGCGACGCGCTGCCGGCCACGCTCGAGACGTTGCTGCGGCAGAACGGCGCGACGATGGTCAAGAGCGGCGGTCTCTACGCGATCGTGCCGCAGGCGGCCGCCGTGCGCGGCAACATCACGCCGCAGCTCGGCAACTCGGCGCGCGCGCTGCCGCCAGGTTTCTCCGTGCAGATCGTGCCCCTGCGCTATGTCGGCGCCCGCGAGATGTTGCGGTTGCTCGAGCCCTTTGCGAAGGACGCGCAGGCGGTGCGCGTCGACGAGCTGCGCAACCTGCTGGTGCTGGCTGGAACTGAACGCGAATTGCGTCACCTGATGGACACCATCGACATGTTCGACATCGACTGGATGTCCGGCATGTCGGCGGGTGTGTTCACGCTGAAGAATTCCGACGTCAAGGCAGTGATGACGGAGCTGGAGAAGGTGCTAGGCGACCGCAATCTGAGCCCACTCACCGGTATCCTGCGCATCGTGCCAATCGAGCGCATGAACGCGCTGCTGGTGATCACGCCGCAACCCGCGTACCTCGAGGAGGTGAAGAAGTGGATCGAGCGCCTCGACCGCAGCAGCGAAACGGGAGGGGGCCTGCAGTTCTACGTATTCCACCTGCAGAACACACGCGCCGACCGGCTGGCGCCGCTGCTGCAGCAGGCGTTCACGGGCCGCGTGACGCAACCCGCCCCGGCGGCAGCGCCCACGCTCGCGCCGGGAACGCCCGCGGGGCAGATCGTCAACCCGCCGCAGTTCCAGGCGCAGCCGGCCGTGCCGGTGGCCAACCCCGGTGGCGTGACACCGGGTGCTGTGGCCAGCGCCGTGGCGGCCGGCGTGGCAGCTGGACGCACGGCGGCGGGCGGCGCTGCGGATGGCACCGGCATCGTGCGCAACCTGCAGGTGGTCGCCGACAAGGACAACAACACGTTGCTGATCATCGCCACCCCGGCCGAATACTCGGTAATCGAGGCGGCGCTGAAGAAGCTGGACATCCCCCAGCGGCAGGTGCTGATCGAGGTCACGATCGCCGAGGTGTCGTTGACCGACAAGTTGCAGTTTGGTGTCGAATGGCTGTTCAAGGGCGGTGCGCCGTCCGGGCGGGGTGCCGGCGGCATGATCCTGCCGCCCGTCAACGCCAGCGGCGGCAGTTCGGGGGGCTTCAATCCCGGCGTGCCGCAGCCGCCTGGCGTGGGCCTGGCACTTGCCCGCGGCTTCTCCTACATCCTGCAGAACGCCGCATTCCCGGGGGGCATCCAGGCGGTGCTGAGCCTGCTCGACAGTTACGGCAGCACCAAGGTAATCGCCAACCCGCACATCGCGGCGCTGGACAACCAGAAGGCCACGATCAAGGCCGGCAACCGGATCCCGGTCAGTCAACAAACGCTCGTCGGCGGCACCACCAACGCCGTCACCACGACGTCGCAGTACATCGACACGGGCGTGCTGCTGCAGGTCACCCCGCACATCAATGCCGGCGGCCTCGTCACCCTCGACGTCCAGGCCGAGGTTTCCAACGCGGGCGTGCCTGCGGCGGTGGGCGACGCGCCCCCGATCAACACCCGCTCGGTGCAGACCTACGTAGGCGTTCAGAGCGGCCAGACCATGGTGATGGGCGGTCTCATCGGCGAGACCCGCGCTAACAGTTCGGAAGGTCTGCCCTGGTTGTCCCGGATCCCGGTCATCGGCGGCCTCTTCGGCAACCAGGAATTGACGAACGATCGGACCGAGCTGGTTCTGTTCATCACGCCCCGGGTCGTCGAGAACGATTTGGACATTCGCGGCGCCATCGAGGACCTGCGGAAGAAGATGGACAACCTGGACCGCCTGTTCCCTTACCTCAAGCCTTTCCCGGACCTCGTGTTCCCGCCGGCCCCCGCGCCGGCGCCGGATCGGGTCCCCCTCATCCCGGCCAACTGAAAGAAGAATGATGTTTTTGGAGCGATTTTCAGGTTTTCGTGGTATTTCTCGAGTTTCCGTCGCTGTTTCCCGACATGGCTGTCGGGCATTGGCGACATTGGCCGTGGCCGCCTTGGGCGCCTGCGCCAGCCCCGCCCCGGCTCCTGTGGCGCCCCCGGCCAACACGCCGGAGGCCCGTCAGGCGTACGTTGCAGAGCACGTCAAGGCCCGCTGGGCAGCCCTGATCAAGGACGACATGGACGCCGCCTACGCCTATATGAGCCCCGGTTCGCGCGAGGTGACGAGCCTCGAGAAATTCAAGTCTTCCACTCGGCGCGGGGCATTCCGGCAAGTCGTCGTGGAGACCGTGGTCTGCGACGGTGATGCCTGCAAGGTGCGGTTGATGCTAACCTACGACCATCGGCAAATGAAGGGCATTACGACGCCGGTGAATGAAGCCTGGATTTTCGAGAGCGGACAGGCTTGGTACGTGAACTGAATTGTATGTTTTGCAAAGCAGTGTCGTCACTTTGAGACGTTGTAGAAAATCCACATGTCAGCCTCTTGGCAGGCGGCTTTGTTTGTCAAAAGAGGCTGGCTGTAATAACATTCGCGTGCTGTTGGTTCTAAAGTGATCACTTTAAACGGCACTCAATAAAGAAGGAGTCTTCACCCACTATGAATACGTTCAAACAGAAATCCGTCTACGCCGTCTTGGCTGGCCTGAGCGCGCTTGGCGCGACCGGCGTCGCCGAAGCGGTGTCAGTCAACCCGAATGGTCTGGGCCAAGCCCTGATCTACCCGTACTACACGGTGCGTGAGCCGAAGGCGCTCTCCCCGTACAACTCGTTGCTGTCGGTCGTTAATTCGACTGGTTCCGCGAAGGCCGTCAAGGTCCGCTTCCTGGAAGGCAAGAACAGCCGCGAAGTACTTGACTTTAACTTGTACCTGTCGGCCAAGGACGTCTGGACTGCCGCCATCATCCCGACCACGGATGGCGCTGGCATTTTCACGACGGACAAGTCCTGCACGACGCCGGTGGTGTCGTCCAGCTCGGCTGCCCCGACCGCATTCGTCAACTTCGCTTACACGGGTGGCAACGACGACAAGGCCGGCACGTCGCTCGACCGTACCCGTGAGGGCTACGTCGAAATCATCGAAATGGGCAACGTCGTCGGCACAACTGCCGCCGCCGTGACCCACTCGGCTGGTGTCCCGTCCTGCTCGCCGCTGTCTGGCGCGTCGGCGGACACCGTTGCGGGCACTGGCGGCCTGTTCGGCTCCTTGACGCTGATCAACGTGCTTCGCGGTGAAGACTTCGCAGTCGACGCAGTGGCGCTGGACGGCTTCTCGTCCACCCCGCTGTGGAACGCTGCCGGTTCGATCCTCCCGAACCTCGCCAACGTCAACCCGAAGACCTCGGTTGTTGTCGCTGCCTCGACGGTGTACATCACCGACTGGTCGGCGTCGACGAACCCGGTCGATCCGGTCTCGGCCGTGCTGATGCATAGCAACGTGTACAACGAATTCGTTCTGGATGCCAACACCAAGTCGGGTACCGACTGGGTCGTAACGTTCCCGACGAAGGCGTTCTACTACTCGGGCCTGACGGTCACCAAGCTGTTCCAAAGCAACTTCGGCGCCTCGGGCGCGTGCGACGATGTCGTGGTCACGCAGTACGACCGCGAAGAGCGCACGATCGTCTCGCAGACGTCGTTCTCGCCGCCGCCGCCCACGCAGACAGATGCGCTCTGCTGGGAAGCCAACGTGATCACGTTGAACAACACCAACGTGCTCGGCTCGAAGAACGTTTCGAACATCCCGTCGTCGTTCCAGAACGGCTGGATCGCTCTGAACTTCAACGGCGCGTCGGTTCCGGCTGGCAGGCATCAGCTGATTGGTGGCTCGTCGCAAACGTTCAACACGAAGACCGGCACCACGATCGGCCTTCTGTCGACGACGTTCAACGGCCTGCCGGTTGTCGGCTTCGCCGCGATCACGTTCGAAAACGAAACGTTGCCGGGCGCTGAAGGTCCGATCCAATCGAACTACGGTGGCAACCTGAACCACAAGGTAACTTCCGACGTCAAGTAAGAGTCGGCGTTTCGGTCGTATCGGGGCGAGGAGCAATCCTCGCCCCTTTTTTCTTCCTGAGAGGCGCGGCACGAGCTGCCCGCAAAGGCACGATGAGAACTGCATTTTTCCCCCATTTCGCGGCAGTCCTGATGATGGTCGCAGCGCTGGCACTGGGGCCGGGACCCGCGCTTGCGCAATCCGACAACCCCGACACGGTGCTGATCAGCAACAGCGTGACCAAGGTCACGCGTGCCGACTACGACACGGAGCTGCTGCGTCTGCCCATCGAGACGCGCGCAGGCTTCGCCAACAACGCCCGTCGCGTCAACGACCTGCTGGCGCGCATGCTGGTCCAGAAGACATTGGCCGTACAGGCGCGCAACGCGAAGGTCGATACGGTGCCCGAAAATGCGTCGCGCATCCGGATGGAAGTGGATCGGCTGTTGGGACAGTTGTATATCGAACGCATCGAGGCCGAGGCCGGCGCCGAGTTCGACGCGGCCAGGTCGCGCTACGAAGCGCGGGCGCGCGAGCTCTACCTCATCGATCGCGCCCGCTTCGAGCGCCCTGAACAACTGGTGGTCACGCATATCCTTTTCGATCCAAAGAAGCGCGGTGCCGACGCCGCGAAAAGTCTTGCCATCGAAACCCGCGCCAGGTTACTTGCGGGCGCGGACATGGGTGCACTGGCCAAGGCACAGTCCGATGACCCGTCGGCGCAGACCAATAGTGGCCGCCTTGACTGGTTCGGCCGCAAGGAAATGGATACCGCGTTTGCCGACGCCGCCTTCGGGTTGAAGAGCTCTGGGGAAATCAGCGAGCCGGTCCAGTCCCAGTTCGGCTGGCATGTCATCCGCCTCGAGGCGCGGCGCGCGCCCGAAGTGCCGCCGTTCGACCAGGTGCGGGAGGTGTTGCTGCAGGAGCAGCGCAAGCGCTTGGTCGACGAGCGGCGCGAAGCTGCCATCGCCAACATTCGACGCGATGCGCAGACCCAGGTCAACCGCGAAGCCGTGGATGCACTGACGCCCCGAGTGGACATCGATGCTGCCAAGCGCGCGCTGGGCATGACGCCCGATGCGCCCGCCACTGCGGCACCACCCGCAGTACCTGCGCCCCGGTAGCGGAGCATCGTTGACGCAATCGCGGGCGCCGCGCGCATGAACTCGCCGTCAACCTCCGCCGGCCGCGCCGTCGTGCCCGCGCCGACCGCGGCGGTGCGCGATCGCGCACTCTTCGTCAATTTCTTCAAGCGCGAACTCAATACCCGCTATCTCGGCAGCGTGTCCGGCTTTGCGTGGGCCTTCGTCCATCCGCTGGTGCTGCTGGTCGTTTATCACTTCGTGTTCACGACCATTTTCCGCACTACCGGGTTCGGCGGTCAGAGCTTCCTCGCGTTCGTTGCCGTGGCGTTGTGGCCCTGGCTGGCGGCGCAGGAAGGCATTCAGCGCGCCGCCACCAGCCTCGCCGGTTATGCAGGCCTGATCCGCAAGGTCGCGTTTCCGCACGAACTCGTGATCTACGCCTCGGTCACGGCCACGCTGGCGCTGCAACTCGCGGGCTACCTCGTCGTGCTGCTGGCGCTGGTGGCCTTCGGTGAGCCGATCCACCTTGAGGGACTGCTGCTGGCCTTGCCGCTGTGGGGCGTGATGGCCATCGGCATCATCGGCGTTGCGCTGTTTTTCGCGGCGTTGCAGGTCTTCATCCGTGATGTCGAGCATGTGTTGATGCCCGGACTCATGATCCTCATGTATCTGACGCCGATCCTCTATCCGTTGACGCTGGTGCCCGAAGTGATGCGGCCGTGGGTGGCGCTCAATCCGTTCAGCTGGCTGGTCAGCCGCCTGCGCGATGCTTTGCTCGATGGCAAGCTGGCGCTCGAATGGGGCGATGCGGTCGCGGTCCTGGTGGCAATGGCGATCTTCTTCGCCGGCCGCTGGATTTTCCGCCGGCTGTCGCCGTATTTCGAGGACTTTGTATGAGCACCGAAGCGGCAGGCGCGCCGCTTCTTTCGCTCGAAGGCGTGGGCAAGGACTACGCGAAGGTGGAATCGCGCGGTGGACAGGTACGCCTCGTCTGGGACTTGTTGCGCGGGCACGGTGCTGCCAACGTGTTCCGGGCGCTCGACGACGTCGGCTTCACGCTCGAGCGAGGACAATCCCTTGGCATCGTCGGCGAGAACGGCGCCGGCAAGTCGACGCTGCTGAAGGTCGTGGCCGGCGTGATCGCGCCCACGCGTGGCCGGGTGCAGGTCAACGGGCGGGTTGGCGCGCTGCTGGAGCTGGGCTCGGGCTTTCATCCGGACTACACGGGCCTCGCCAACATCGAACTGTCCGCCGCGTTGCTCGGGCTGTCACCCCGGGAGATTGCATCGAAGCGCGAGGAGATCGTGGCCTTCGCCGACATCGGCGACCACATCAACGAACCGATCAAGCACTACTCGTCCGGCATGGTCGTGCGCCTTGGCTTTGCCGTGGCCACCGCGTTGCGCCCCGACATCCTCATCACCGACGAAGTCCTTGCGGTCGGCGACGAATCGTTCCAGAAGAAGTGCATCGCGTGGATGGAGGATTACCTGGCCGAGGGCGGCACGCTGCTCTTGTGTTCCCACAGCATGTATCACATCCAGAAGCTCTGCCGCCATGCGCTGTGGCTGCGCGACGGTCGCGTCGTGCGCGAAGGCGCCGCCATGGACGTGACACAGGCCTACCTCGCGTTCCACGAGGAAAAGTCGGCGCAGGCGCGGCAGCCGATGGGGGCCGCCTTGGCACATGCGGCGGGCGTGTATGCGGTGCATAGCCTCGCCATCACGCCGGAAGGTTCACTGACGCTGGGCGAAACACTGTCCATCCGCGGCGAAATTTTCTCGCCGGACGGGCGCGCGCCAGTGGTGCTGTTGGGCGTCGTGCGCGCCGACGGCACGCCGGTCTATGGTGTTGCCAGCGACATGGAAGGCGTGGCGCTGCGTCCGGTCGGCGACAACCGCTTCGCGTTCGGACTGACGTTGCCCGGGCTGGCGCTGTTACCCGGCAAGTACGTGGTGCGGGCGCACGCGATGGATCCCGAGGGCGTGCGCCTCTTCGACAATGTGGAGCGCGCGTTCGTCGTGACCGGGGCTTCGCGCGAGATGGGCTTCGTGCGTCTGCCACACACGTGGCATGACACGGACTGACCCTGGTGGCGAAGGCATTGCGAGGCGCCGGAACGCCCTTCGGCTAAGATTGCAACCTGCGCGAAGTTGCACCCGCAACTGCGCAGTTCACCATGCAGAAATCCCTCGAATTCACCGGCGAACGTTTCGTCCCGGGACTGCCCGGCGAGATCGCGCACGAGCATTGGCATCGCTATGCCTTCGCCCGACGTTTCATCGCCGGTAAGCGGGTGCTGGATGTAGCCAGCGGCGAAGGCTACGGCAGTGCGCTGCTGGCTGCGGTCGCGGGCAGTGTGGTCGGCGTCGATGTCGATCCGGCGGCCATCGAGCATGCGCGCACCACATATGCCGGACGTTCCAACCTGCGCTTCGAGGCCGGATCGGCTGCAGCATTGCCATTGCCGGATGCAGGCGTGGATGTCGTCGTCTCGTTCGAGACGATCGAACACCTGCCGCGCGAGATGCAGGCACCGATGCTGGCCGAGATCGCGCGTGTGCTGGCACCCGACGGCATGCTGGTGCTGTCCGCCCCCAACCCAGTCGAGTACTCTGACGCGCGCGACTACCGCAATCCCTTCCACCTGCACGAGCCGCCGCGCGAGGAACTCGATGCGCTGCTGGCCGCGGTATTTCCATTGCGCCGCTGGTTCCGGCAACGGCGATACTTCGGCTCCGCCATCTGGACCGAAGCCGCGGTCGGGGGGGTGGAGACCTTCGCCGGCGACGACGCGCATATTGCCGCCGCCGTGCTACCCGAGGCCATGTACTTCATCGTGGTGGCAGCGCGAGCGACCACCGCAACCATTCCCGAGGTGCCCGGCTTGTCGCTCTTTTCGGATCCGGCCGAACTTGAATTGGCGCGCCTCGACGGGCGGGCTGCCGACGTGCTTCGTCTCGACGGCCTGCTCCACGATCGCGATGCCGCGCTCGACCGGCAAACCGCGCACGTCCAGCATCTCGAGACTCTGATTGCAGAGCGTGAACGCATCATCGTCGAACGGGATGGTCAGCTTGACGCGGCGAATGCGGCGCAACAGGCGCTGATCGCCGAGCGCGAACAGGCAGCGCACCAGCGCGACATCCTGGCGCTCGAGCGCGATGCCTTGGCGGCGGAACGTGCCGCTGCGTTGCGAGGCCGCGACACTGCGTCCGAAGCGCTCGGCTCCGCGCGTCAGGTCGCCGAGGCGCTTGGCGAAGAGCGCGACCGGCTCGAACGCGCGCTGGCCGCACAGGAGCGCCTCATTGCCTATCGGCAGAGCGTGCGTGGTTGGCTGTCGCTGCCGTGGATGCGCGCCAGGCTCTGGTGGCAGCGCCGGCGCAGAACATGACGCCGCACGAACCGCATTTCGTGATCGATGTGGTCGTGCCGGTGTACAACGCACCGGAGGACGTGCGCCTGTGCGTGGCCAGCGTGCTCGCCAACCTGCGGCCGGATGTGCGCTTGGTGCTGATCGACGATGCCTCGCCCAACCCCGGCGTCGCGACGTTCTTCGAAGAATTGCGCATGCAGGCGCATCGGCAGGTGGTGCTGTTGCGCAACGAGGTCAACGTGGGCTTCACGGGGACGGCCAACCGCGGCATGGGCCTGTCCCGCGCTGACGTGATCCTTCTCAATTCCGACACGATCGTCACGGCCGGCTGGCTCGATGCGCTGATGCATGGCGCTGCGACGGATCCGCGCATCGGCACGATCACGCCGTTTTCCAACAACGCCGAGATCTGTTCGTTCCCGGATTTCTGCGTCGCCAATGCGTGGCCCGCCACGGAGAATCCCGATCCGGTGGCGGCCGCCATGCTGGCCGCGGCGGTCCCGACCTATCCCGATCTTCCGACCGGTGTCGGCTTCTGCATGTTCGTCCGTCGCGCGTTGCTCGATGCCATTGGCGAATTCGATGCCGTGTTCGGCCTGGGCTACGGCGAGGAGAACGACTTCTGCTTGCGCGCCGCTGCGGCAGGCTGGCGCAACGTGCTGGCCGACAATGCCTTCGTCGTGCATACGGGCGGGCGATCGTTCGAGGGCCAGAAGGCGTGGCTCGGCCCGCGCAACATGGTGTTGCTGCTCGAACGCCATCCGCATTACCTCGAGATGGTACAGGCCTACATCGCCGCCGATCCGCTGCGGCCGTTGCGGCAAGCCGCGGCACTTCAGCTTGCGGTGGCCACCTCGCCTGACCGCGGGGTACTGCATGTCATCCACCACCATGGCGGTGGCACCGAGACCCATGTGCGCGCGTTGATCGGGGCGTCGCGCGACCGCTGGCGCCACTATCTTGCTATTGCCGTCGGCGATGACTGGCAGATCGAGGAGCATCGCGCCGACGGCACGGTGGTCACGTTTGGTTTCCAGCGCGGCGCGAATGAACGGTGGCGCGATTTCGTGGAGGGGATCTGCACCACCTTCGGCGTTGCGCTGATCCACCTGCACAATATCTCTGCTTGCCGCGACGGCATCTTGACCGCACTCGAGGATCCGCCGGTGCCATTCGGATATACCGTGCATGACCTCAACTTCGCCTGTCCGACGATCACGTTCCTCGGTCCCGACGGGCGCTATTGCGACGCGCAGACCGATCCCGCAGTCTGCGGCCGTTGCCTCGCGGCGCAGCCGCTCTTCGTCGACGTGGATATCGTGGCGTGGCGTGCGCGGCACCATGCGTTGCTCGCGCGCGCGGCGTTTCGCATTGCCCCGTCCCGATGGGCAGCCGCCACGCTGCGCCACTACTTTCCGGATTGCTCGGCGACCGTCATTGCGCATGGCGCAGTCTCGCCTGCGCTGACGCCGCTGGCTGCGATACCAAAGTTGAGCGTGCCGGATGACGGGATACTGACGGTAGCCTTGCTCGGCGCGATCGGCCCCGACAAGGGCGCGCGCCGGATCGAACGTCTGCTCGAACTGGCACGGGTGCACGATGTGCCGGTGCGCTTCGTCCTGATCGGTTACATGGATGTCGAGCACGGACCGATGCAGACAGCCGATGCGCGCTTCACCGTGCATGGCCGCTATGTGGCGGCGGATCTTCCCGCTTTGCTGCAGCACTATCGCACGGCGCTGGTGCTGTTCCCGTCGGCGGGTCCAGAAACATTCAGCTATACGTTGACCGAAGCGTGGATAGCCGGCGTTCCGGCCGTGGTCCCGCCGATCGGCGCGCTGGCTGAGCGCATGCACGCTAGCGGCGCCGGCATCGTGCTCACGGACGACGAGTGGCGCGACGACGCGAAGATGTTCGCGCGTCTGATGGCACTGCTGGGTGACGACGCACGCGCCGAAAGGACCGCAATGGGCGCGCGCGCGCTCACGTTGCAGCACGCGACAATTTCGGCGATGACCGGGCGGACTTTCGAACTCTATGCGCAGGCACGTGCGACTGCTGCCGTGTCGACCGCGACGGCGAGGCCATTCGAGGCGGGCCGCGTGCGCGCGGCACTCCATTACGTGCCGTGGCATCCGCCTGCACCGGCAGCGGCCGCCGTTGCCGAGTACGGTTGGATCGGCCGGATCGCCCGCGCCGCGCTCGACCGGCGGCAGACTCTGGCCGGACGCATCCTCGCCCGGTGCACACCAGCCCCAGTGCGCGCCGCACTGCGCGCGCGACTGAAGCCGTGACCGCCGCGGCGATGGAGGAGTGGGTGGCGCGGGGGCGCGCGCACCAGAGCGAAGGACGCGCGGCCGACGCATTGCCATGTTACCGGCGTGCCGCGCGCGAGGATCCGACATCGCCCGTGCCGTTGTTTCACTTGGGCGAGGTGCTATGGCAGCTCGGCATTCCGGCCGATGCCGCCGGCGCATGGCATCGCTCGGCGCAGCTTGCGCCAGGATTCGTGCCGCCACGGCAGGCGTTGTCCGAAGCCGCGTTGCTGCATGGCGACTTCACCACCGCGTTGGCGATGGCGCGCGAAGTGGCCGCCGTTGCACCGCAGGATCTGCGTAACGAGGCCATGGCCGCCGCTGCCGCCGCGGTGTTGGGGGACGCGGCCGCGCTTGGCCGCAGTGCTGACCTGATCGAGCGCGAGCCGGCGCTGGTACAGATTCCCTCGCTGGCACACGCCTATGCCGCGGCGCTGACCGCAGCCGACCCTGCAGCACGCGCAGTGCTTCACCGCGCACTGGCCGCGCGCGTGGACGTGGCACCGGCGGAATTGCTTGCGGTCCTGGTCGAGCAGGGTGCACCGATGCCGGCCGGACTGGCTAGGCGCACCTGGACGTGGGCCGACGGTGACGCGCTGCGCCGGGTCGCCGTTGCCGTGCATCAAGCGGATCCGAGCGTGGCACAGGTGTTGGCCGGCACGCATGCCGCATTGACCGCGGCACAGCCGGCGCCCCCGGTTCCTTTATTGTTTCCTCGGCGAACGGCCGGCAGTGCATTGCGTGTTGCGTGGATCGCGCCAATGCCAGACACGACGATGTGGTCGGCATGGTGCGCAATTCTTGCTGCAACCACGATGCCCGATGGTTGCGAGCACGTCGTGTTGACTGCCGCCACGCAGGAAAGCGCGCGCGCCGTGTTGGCGGCCTCGCCGCTTGCCAGCGCCGCGCTGCTCGTGATGTCCACGCCGGCCGATATCGACACTGGCCGCGCGTTGGCCGCGCGCGATTGTGACGTGCTGATCGATGCCGCGGGCTTGTCGCTCGCGACGGGTGCGCTGCTCGCCATGCGGCCAGCGCGGACCATCGTGGCGCTGGCCTGCGGTGCGCCGGAGCATCGTCCACCTCTGGTGGATGCGCACGTCGAGGATAGCGTCGCGCTCTCCGGGGCGTTAACGCAGCTAACCGACGCGACGGGAGGTAGCGGAAGCGCCACCGTCACCGACTTGATGTCGCGGTGGGATGAAGCCGTTGCGCGTCATCGTGCGGGTGATCTCGCCGCCGCCACCACCGCGTATACGGAGATACTGCGCGAACAACCGGACTGGGCTCCGGCATGGCAACTATCGGGCGACATCGCGTACGCGACCGGTGACCTCGCAAGGGCTCGCACCGCTTTCGATCGTGCACTGATTGTGGCGCCAAACTTCGTCGAGGCCCGCATCTCCGGCGCGGAACTGGCGCTGCAGACCGGTGACGCCACCCGGGCCGTGACTGTCGCGCGTGAAGGTGTGACACGCGCACCGCACGATGTCGGACTTTGGCGCATGCTGGGTCGCGCTGCACTCGGGCGGCGTGATGCGCGGCAGGCCTTGGAGGCGTTCACCCGCGCGTTGCGCATGGCGCCAGCCAGTGCAGACCTGCACTTCCAGCACGGGGTAGCGCTGAACCTGGCGGGCGATGCACAAGGCGCGGCGCGCGCGTGGCAGCGCGCGCTGACCTTCGATCCCGACATGGTGGCCGCCGATTTTAACCTCGCCACGCTCTTCGCCCGCACCGGCAATGTCGATGCAGCGATTGCCGCCTACTCACAGGTATTGAAGGTGGTGCCCACGCACGTGGCAGCCTACAAGAGCCTCGGCGAAGCGCTGTTTGCGGCCGGGCGCATGAATGCGTGGTTCGACAATTTCGACCGCTTTCGCGCCCATTGCCCTACCGCAATGCCGATGGCCATCCAGGCGCTGGAGGTCGGCATGCATCGCGCCGATTTCACGTTGCTGGAGGCGATACTCGATGGCCTGCGCAAGGATACGTTCCTCGCGGGGGACGTCGTCGAGCTGGTCGACTGCCTCGAGGAGCTGCTGTACCTGCTGCTCTTCTTCGACATCGAGCCCGAGCTGATGCAGGCCCTGGCGGTCCGCTACGACGCGGCCGCACAGCGTGTGTACGGACCCCCTGCACCGCCTACACAATTGCGTCGGCGGGGGCCGCTGCGAGTGGGATACCTCTCGGCAGACCTGCGCAACCACGTGATGGGCAAGATGGTCTGGCAAGCGGTGACGCATCACGATCGCGAAAAGTTTGAAACGTTCTTCTATTCGACGTCTGCCGAGCGCGACGACTGGACCGAGCGCTTTGCGTCGAACGCCAAGGGTTTCACGGTCGTCGCGGATCTGGACGATGCCGCGGCAGCTGAGCGTATCCGCGTCGATGACCTTGACCTGCTGGTGGACCTTTCCACGCACACCCGCGGCGCACGCCCCGGCATCCTGGCACGCAAGCCGTCGCGCGTGCAGATCACGCATGTGGCCAGCGCCGGGACGCTCGGGCTTTCGGCCATCGACTTCAAGCTGACCGATCACTTCGCCGACATCCCCGAGAACGGCGCGTTCCAGGTGGAGCGCCTGTTGCCGATGGAGGGATGCGTCTATCCCTATCGGCAGGTGGCGCCCGCGGTCGTGCATCCCTTTGATCGCACGACGCTTGGCATCGCGCCCGACGCCATCGTGATCGGTGCCTTCGTCAATCCGTTGAAGCTCGGGCGTCGGTGTCTGGCACTGTGGCGCGAGGTACTACAACGCGTGCCTCGCGCGGTGTTGGCCTTTTCGCCCGCCAATCCGGCCCAGCGCGAAAGTTATGTGCGACTGGCGCGCGCCGTGGGCATCGACGTCAAGCGACTGGTATTCATTCCGCAGGGCCGCGACGACGCAGAGAACCAATCGCGCTATTTCGTCGTCGACTTCGTGCTCGATACGATGCCCTTCGGCGGCGTCAACGGCACCATCGAGGCCCTGGCGATGCAAGTGCCCGTCGTCACGCTGGTGGGGCGGCGGCACGGCGAGCGCACGTCGTACTCCATCCTGGCCAATCTCGGCGTGAACGAGACGGTGGCGTACTCGGGCCGCGAGTATGTCGAAATCGCACGACGCCTGGCGGATGAGCCGTCGTTTCGCGAAGCGGTGCGGATGCGCATTGCTGGCGGAATCGTGGCTTCGCCGTTGACCAACATGTCTCAGCACACCCGTAACCTTGAGGCCGCCTACCTGCGCGCAATGGCCGACCCGGCCCCGCGCGTGCCAGCGACGGATTGAACCTTCATGCCTGACCCACGACTCGCCACCATCGCGAAGCGCCTTGCCAACGGCGACGCACCCGCGGCGCTGACATTGGCCGACGCGTTGCTTGCCGATACCGCCATCGCCACGCCCGATCGCGTGGGTGCGCTGGTGCTTCGCGCGCGCATCCATGAGGCGCTCGGCAATCGCGAGCGAGCCATCGTCGATCTCGAAGGTGCGTTGGCGCTGGACGGCTCGCAGGCGCGCATCTGGAATGAACTGGGCCTGGTGTGCGCCGATGCCGGTAAGGCCGAACGTTCGATCGCGGCCTTCGAGCACTCGGTACGAACCGATCCTGCGTATGCGCGTGGCTGGAACAACCTTGGCAACGCGCTGCGCGGCGCAGGCCGTACTATGGAAGCCGTGCGCGCGGCCGAGCGTGCCACCAAGGCCGATCCCACCTACCACATGGCCTGGGCCAACCTCGGTGCGTTGCGCCGCGAAGCCGGTGACGATCCTGGCGCCGCCGTGGCGCTGCGCCGCGCGCTCGAAATTGCGCCGGACCACGTGGGTGCGCTGAAGACCCTGGCCGGGCTGCTGCGTGAACGCAGTGACCTCGAGCCTGCGGCGGAACTCTTCCGGCGCGCGGCATCGCTCGATGCGCGCGATGCCAACGCCGCCTTCCATCTCGGTGCCACGCTCGCTGAGCGCGATGACCTCGTGGCGGCCCGCGAAGCATTTGCGGAAGCGCGCCGCCGCGATCCGCAACTTTTGCGTGCATTGCTTGCGCAGCAGCTTGCGTTGCCCATGATCGCCAACGATGCGGCCGATGTGGCGAAAGCTCGCGCAGCCTACGTGCAAGGCATGGCGACGCTTGCACAGCAACTGCCCGAGGCTGTCGCGATCTTGATGCCGGAGCGCCTTCTTGACGAATTGCGACACGTCAATTTCCTGTTGGCCTACCAGGGCGACGACGACACCACGCTGCAGCGGCAGTATGGGGACCTGGTGGCCGCCGCCGTAACGGCGCGTGCTGCCGTGTGGCGCGCGCCGCTCACGCCGCGCGTGCGCTCGGGATCGCGGATCAGGGTTGGATTTGCGTCGGCGTTCTTCCGCGACGGCACGGCGGGACGCTACTTCGAGCATTGGATCACCGCGCTGCCGCGCGAGGAGTTCGAGGTCTTCGTCTACCACCTGCTGCCGCAGCGCGATGCATTGACGCAGCGCCTCGAGGCACGCGCCGATCACTTCCGGCACATGCCGTGGTGGCGACCGTCGCAGATCGCACCACGCGTCCGTGGTGATGGCCTCGACGTCCTTGTGTATCCGGAGCTCGGCATGGGCGCCGTCACGTTCGCGCTCGCTGCATTGCGATTAGCACCCGTGCAATGCGCGGCGTGGGGACATCCGGTGACCACCGGACACTCCGCTATCGATGTCTACCTGTCGGTGGCGGCGATGGAGCCGCCTGAAGCCGCGCAGCACTACTCCGAATCCTTGCAACTGCTGCCGGGGATCGGCACGCGCTATCCGATGCCCGTGATGTCCGGCGATGCAACCCGCAGCGCCGCAGGACTACCCGCCGACGGTCCGTTGCTGATCTGTCCGCAGTCGTTGTTCAAGATCCATCCGGACAACGACGTGCTGTACGCGCGCATCCTGCAGCAGGTGCCGTCCGCCCGGCTGGTGATGTTCGAAGGACGCGATCCGCAACTGACCGCACGATTCCGCATGCGGCTCCTTGCCGCCGGCGCTGCCGCCGATCGCCTGCACTTCGTGCCGCAATGCAGCCACGAGGATTACCTGCGTCTCAACTCCCTTTGCGATGCGATGCTCGACACGCTGCACTGGTCGGGTGGCAATACCAGCCTCGACGCATTTGCCTGTGGCTTGCCGCTGGTGACGTTGCCCGGCCGCTTCATGCGCGGACGACAGAGCGCCGGCATGCTGGCTCTGATGGGGATCGAGGAACTCGTCGCGAAGGACGCGGACGACTATATCCGGATTTCCGTTCGGCTTGCCAGTGATCGTGCGTGGCGCGATGCGATGTCGGCCCGTATTGCGGCGTCGCGCGCAAAAATATTCGACGATGCGGCGCCGCTCACTGCATTGGCCGACTTCCTGCGCCGCTGAATCGTGTTCCCGGAGTCAGCGCGAAGGGGGGAGGATGTCCTTCGTGCGCAGCGCGTTCTGAACATCGCGCATCGGATCCGACCAATCGCCGGGCGTGCGCTGCCGGAACAGGCGCGCCGTCGGATACCACGGGCTGTCGCCTCGATCGAGCATCCAGCGCCAGTCCGGGACATGATGCAGCAGTACCCATACGGGCTTGCCGATCGCGCCCGCGAGGTGCGCGATGCTCGTGTCCACGGTGATCACGAGATCAAGTTCGCTGATCAGCGCGGCCAGTCCGTCGAAGTCGTTGCGTTGGGGCAAGGCGACAAGCCGCGTTGCGACTGATGCGTAAGCGGGATCCGGCGTGTCCGCATCCCACTTGAGCGAGAACCAGCGCGTGGCAGGCTCATCGAGCAATGGCGCGAACATTGCAAGCGGCACGCTTCGCCTGGCATTGTTGGTGTTGTCCGCCGCGCCGGACCACGCGATGCCGATCCTCAATACCGAACCGGCCGCGTGTTCGATGGCCGCGCGCGCGTCGCGTGCGCGTTGCGGGTCGGGTTGCAGGTAAGGCGCGTTTCGCTCCAGCGTCGCCAGCGTGACACCAAGTACATGCGGCAGCGACATCAGCGAGATGTGGGCGGCGTACGGCGGCAATGCATCGTGCTCCGTGTACACGGCATCGACGCCCGGTACGGTGGTGGCGAGATGTTGAAGGGGCGATGGGACGGCGACGATCACGCGGGCGCCGCGATCGACGACGTTACGGACGAAGCGCAACATCTGCAGTCCGTCGCCCAGTCCCTGTTCCGCAGTGATCAGCAAGGTGCGGCCCGCAAGGTCGTCGCCGGTCCAGCGCGGACCGGTGTAGACCGCGTGCCGTGAATACAGCTCGGGGCATTGCAAGCGCCACTCATACTCGTGAAAGCCATGCGCGTAGTCCCCCTGCAGCAGCAAGGCGAGCGCCAGGTTCCAATGCAACTGTGGATACGCCGGTGCGACGCGCAGGCCGGCACGATACGCGTCGATGGCGCCATCGACATCTCCCGAGGACTGCAGCGCCAACCCCAGGTTGTTCCACGCGGTTGTGTGGTCCGGGCTCAGCGCCAGTGCGCGACGATGCGCCGCGATGGCGTCACCGTCGCGTTGCAGCGCCGCCAGCGCCAGACCGCGGTTGTTGTGGAACTCGGGATCCTCCGGGACCAGTTCGACGGCACGATCCAGCAGGGGCATGGCCTCCACGGCACGCTTGCGCTGATAGAGGATCACGCCAAGGTAGTGGAGTGCGCCGGCATGCGCAGGCGCGGCTGCGATGGTGGCGCGATAGAGCACTTCAGCCGTATCGAGGTCGTTGCGGCGGTGGGCAGCTACGCCTTGCCTCGCCAGCTCGTCGGGGGAGCGTGCCTCGATGCCCGGCGAGCCCGCAGCCGCCAGCAGGCCATGGCAAAGTTTGTAGCGTTTGCCGCTGCCGCAGGGGCATGGGTCGTTGCGGCCGGGGGTGGGCAAGTCGGCTGGCATCGGCAATAAAGGTCGAGAACGGGTTCAGGCGGTCCGGAGGGGCGCGAAATTGGCGTCCGATCATAGCGGAACGTTGCCCGGCCCCTTGTCCTGCCCCGTGTCGACCCCATCTTCTGGGACTGGCCGCAGACTGGGTGTTGACACAACCGTGAAAACATCCTATTATCGCGCCTCTCTGCTGCATTATTTTCGGTTTGCAGGTCGAACCTGGCGTAATGCAAGCGGAACGCTCTTTAAAAATATGCAACCGATAGGTGTGGGTACTCGTGGTCTGGGGCCCTGCTGTGGGCTATTTTCTGGGTAACCGGGGGATGGCGAAGCGGCGGGGGAGATCCAAGACAAACGCAGTGCTCGCACAA
>JBBQEY010000009.1:0-34898 GCA_038321425.1 Burkholderiales bacterium
GGGTGGCGAGGAACAATGCCTCCTCCACGCTGTGCGTGATGAAGAAAACCATCTTGCCGGTGCGATGCCACACCTTCAGGATCAGTTCCTGGATCGACTCGCGCGTGAACGCATCGAGTGCCCCCAGCGGCTCGTCCATCAGCATCACCGCAGGGTCGGAGGCCAGCGCGCGCGCGATGCCCACGCGCTGCTGCATGCCGCCCGACAGTTCGTACACCGCGCGTTGCGCAAAATCGGCGAGACCCACCAGGTCGAGTTTCTCCAGTGCCACGCGATGCCGCTCCACGGCGGGGACGCCCCGCATGCGCAAGCCGAACTCGACGTTATCCAGCACATTGAGCCACGGCATCAGCGCGTGCTTCTGGAACACGACGCCGCGGTCGGCGCCGGGGCCTGTCACTTCGCGGCCATCGAGCTCGATACTGCCTTCGGTGGGCGGAAGAAAGCCGGCGATGCACGACAGCAGCGTCGTCTTGCCGCAGCCCGACGCGCCGATCGCCACGACGAAATCGCCGTCACGGACGTCGAGGTTGATGTTGGCGAGCGCGTCGACGGTGCCGTGGCGCGAGCCGTAGCGTACCGAGAGTGCGCGGATGGCTAAGTGCGGCAACGAGAACTCCGGCATGACGGCCGCAGCCGTCGTAAAAAGCGCGGCCCCGGAATGCCGGAGCCGCGCGATGCATGCGCTGCCAGTCGACTACTTCAGCGCGCGGTTGACGTACTCCGGCGTGACATTGGCGGCGTAGTCCTTGGCGAGGTCCTGCACGCGGCCCTGTTCCTTCAGGAACTTGGCGGTTTCGGTCAGCGCCTTGGCCGCGCCGCCGGCGGCACCGCCGCCCAGCCACGCGTTGGAGGCCTGCTGCTGCAGCGTCGGGAACGCATAGAGGCTCATCGTGGCGGGCACGTCCTCGGGCTTGGCGCCCGACCACTTGGCGACCGCGGCCACCTTGGCCGGGTCACTGGTGAACGCCTTCGGGTTGGTGCGATAGTCGTTGTCGGCCTTGGCCAGGGCCTTGACCAGCGCCACCATGAAGTCCGCGTTGTCCTTCGCCCATTTCTTCGAGACGACGAGGCCATCGAACGTGCACTTGCCCTTGGCGCACAGGTCGCCGGAGGTGAGCAGCACCTTGCCGTTCTTCTTGGTCGTGGCCAGCGCCGGGTCCCAGATGAAGGCGCCATCGATGTCGCCGCGCGCCCAGGCCGCCGCGATCTCCGGCGGACGCATGTTCAGCACCTGCACGTCGGCAGGCTTGAGCCCTGCCAGCTCCAACGCGTACAGCAGGTGGAAATGGCTGGTGGAGACGAAGGGCGTGGCGATCTTCTTGCCCTTGAGATCGGCGACCTTGGTGATGCCGGAGCCGTCACGCACCACCAGGGCTTCCGCGGCACCGATGTCCTCGAGGATCCAGAACACCTCGACGTCGAGGCCCTGGCTGATCGCGGCGGCAATCGGCGAGCTGCCGGCCTCGCCGATCTGCACGTCGCCCGAGGCCATCGCGCGAATGACGTCGCCGCCGCCGCCGAACTGGCGCCAGTTGATCTTGTAACCGGTCGCCTTCTCGAGTACTCCCTGCGCCTGCACCCAGCGGAACGGAATCACCATGTCCTGGTACGCGAACGTGACCGACTTCTGCGCCCATGCGGGCATCGCCGTCACGAGGACGAGCGCTGCACCTGCCAACCACTTGCCGAATTTGCTGGTCATGCCGATCTCCAAGGTTAAAGCCAACGAAAGCCGGGGGGATGAAGGGACTCTACAGCGACAGCAATGTCTTGCGCAGGATGTCCGCGATCATGTCGATATGGTGGCGCTCGGCGATCAGCGGCGGCGCGATGATCGCGCAATCGCCGGTCGTCTTCAAATGCAGGCCGTTGTCGAAGAGCTTCTTCTGCAGCACATGGCCGCGCTTGCCGGGCGCGCCGTCCATGTGCACGTCGATCGCGCCCATCATGCCCAAGCCGCGGATGTCGGCCACCACCGGAATGTCCTGCAGTCCGAAGATCGCGTCCTGGAAGTACGGCGACAGTGCGCGGCCGCGGGCGAAGAGATCCTCGGCCTTGTAGATGTCGAGCGTGGCGAGGCCCGCGGCGCACGCCGCCGGGTGGCCGGAATACGTGTAGCCGTGGAAGAACTCGATGGCGCCGTCGGCGGCCGCGCCCATGATCGTGTCGTGGATGCGCTCGGAGATGGCCACCGCGCCCATCGGTTGCGCGCCGTTGGTGATGGCCTTGGCCATCGTGATGATGTCGGGCGTCACGCCGAAGGTCTGCGCCGCAAAGGGCTGGCCGGTGCGGCCGAGCCCGGTGATCACTTCGTCGAACACGAGCAGAATGCCGTGCTGGTCGCAGATTTCGCGGAGGCGCTGCAGGTAGCCTTTCGGCGGCACCAGGCAGCCGGTGGAGCCGGCGATAGGCTCGACGAAGCACGCGGCGATGTTCTCGGCGCCATACAGCGTGACGAAACGCTGCAGGTCCTCCGCCAACTCTGCGCCATGTTCGCCCTGGCCGCGCGTGAACAGGTTCTGCGGCAGGTGCGTGTGCCGCATGTGGGCGATGCCGGGGAGCGTGGGGCCGAACCTGCGCCGGTTGTTGACCATGCCCGACAGCGAGACGCCGCCGAAGTTGACGCCATGGTAGGCCCGTTCGCGCGAGATGAACATGTTGCGGCCGCCCTGGCCGCGCGCCTGGTGATACGTCAGCGCCACCTTCATCGCGGTGTCTACGGCCTCGGAGCCGGAGTTGACGAAGAAAATGCGGTTCAAGTCACCCGGCGTGAGTTCGGCGATGCGCGTGGCGAGTTCGAATTGCTTCGGGTGGCCGCGCGTGAACGGCGCGATGAAATCGAGCTGCCGCAGTTGCGCGCTGACGGCATCGGCGATTTCCTTGCGGCAGTGGCCGGCCGCGCAGCAGAAGAGGCCGGACGCGGCATCGATCAGCTGGCCGCCGTGGTCGTTCCAGTAATGCATGCCTTCCGCCCGCACGATCATCTTGGGGTCGTGCTTGAACTCCCGGTTCGGCGTGAACGGCATCCACAGTTCGTCGAGCGAAATCTGGCGCGTGGTGGCCTGGTCCTGCAGCGTAAGTTCAGCGTGGCCCATGGGGGTCTCCTCGAAGGGGTCGGGAAGCGATTCGTTGAAAGGGTAAAGTGTACGCCTAAAGTCGGCCGGATTCCGGCGTCGGCGTTGCCCGGATTCGGTGCCGGGGCGACACTTCGGCACCATCGTCGTGCAACGTCGTGGCGGCGATCAATTTTGTGGAGAAGTCGGTATGCGCGTGGGCGTTCCCAGGGAAATCAAGGTGCTCGAGAATCGCGTCGGCCTGACGCCGGCTTCGGCACACGAGTTTGTCGTGCACGGCCACGACGTGCTGGTCGAGCACGATGCGGGCCTCGGCATCGGCATGACCGACGAGGCCTATGTCGCAGCGGGCGCGCGGATTGCCGCCGATGCCGACATGGTGTTCGCCGGTGCCGACATGATCGTCAAGGTGAAGGAGCCGCAGCCGGAGGAATGCGCGCGGCTGCGCCCCGGACAGATCCTGTTCACCTACCTGCATCTCGCCCCGGATTCGGAGCAGACACGGGCGCTGGTTGCAAGTGGTGCGGTGTGCATCGCCTACGAAACGGTGACGTCCGCCACTGGCGGCCTGCCGCTGCTGGCGCCAATGTCCGAGGTGGCGGGGCGCATGGCGGTGCAGGCAGGTGCCTACTTCCTCGAGAAGCCGCATGGCGGCAAGGGCATCCTGCTGGGCGGCGTGCCAGGGGTTGCGCCGGGCCGCGTCGTGATTCTCGGAGGCGGCGTGGTGGGCAGTCACGCGGCGATGATCGCGCTGGGCATGGGGGCGGATGTCACGGTACTCGATCGCAGCCCGGAGGCGATGCGCGGGTTGTGGCGCCAGTTCGGCGCGGCGCTGAAGACGGAATTCTCCACGCGCGATGCGCTCGACTGGCACGTCACGCGCGCCGACCTGGTGATTGGCGGCGTGCTGGTGCCGGGTGCGTCGGCGCCGAAGCTCGTCAGTGCGGACATGGTCCGCCGGATGCAGCCCGGTTCGGTCGTTGTCGATGTGGCGATCGACCAAGGTGGATGCTTTGAGACATCGCATGCGACGACGCACGCCGACCCCACATTTGTCGTCGATGACGTGATCCACTATTGCGTGGCGAACATGCCAGGCGGCGTGCCGCGCACGTCGACGTTGGCGCTCAATAACGCCACGCTGCCCTTCGGCCTTGCCATTGCCGACAAGGGCTGGCGCCGCGCGCTCGCCGACAACGTCCATCTGCGCGATGGCCTCAATGTCGCGCTGGGACATGTCACGTGCCTGCCGGTGGCGCAGGCGCTTGGTTACGCGTGGGTGGATCCCGTGACATTGCTGGGCTGAGCAACGCGGCATCAGTCGCGCAACACCGACGGCAACCACAACGCAAGCTGCGGAAACGCCAGCACCAGTATCAGGCCGATCACCTGCAGCACCATGAACTGCGCCATGCCGGCGTAAATGTCCTTCAGGTCCCACTCGGGCACCACGCCCTTCAGGAAGTACGCCGAGAGCGCCACGGGTGGCGACAGCCAGGCGGTCTGCAGGCACACGGCCACGAGCGTGCAGAACCAGACGAGGTTGATGCCGAGCTTGTTCACAAGGGGCAGCAGGATCGGCACCACGATCAGCACGATCGGCACCCACTCGAGCGGCCAGCCCAGCACGAAGATGATGCCGAGGATCAGCACCAGCATCGCAGTGGGCGGCAGGTCGAGGCCGAGAAGCCATTCCGCGATCATCGACGCACTGCCGAGGCGCGAGAACACGGAGCCGAAGTAGTTCGACGCCGCGACGAGCAGCAGGATCATGCAGGACGTCAGCAGCGTCGAGTACACGGCCTTGCGGAAGCCGAGCCACGTCATGCGTCGATAGGCCAATGTCAGCATCAGCACGGCGAAGGCACCGACCGCGCCGGCGTCCGTGGGCGTGGCGATGCCGGCCAGGATGACACCGAGCGTGGCGGCGATCACGACGACGACCGGCGCGATGCCGACCACCAGTTCCTTAACGATCTCGCCCACCGACCCGGCCCGTTCTTCCATCGGTACCGGCGGCCCCAAGGCAGGATTCATGTAGCAGCGAACGAGCGTGTAGACGATGTAGAGCCCCGCCAGCATCAGGCCGGGGATCACCGCCGCAGCGAAGAGATCCGTGGCGGGAACGCCGACAACGGGCCCCATCACGATCAGCATGACCGATGGCGGGATCAGGATGCCCAGCGTGCCGCCCGCCGTGATGGCGCCAGCCGACAGCCGGATGTCGTAGCCGCTGCGCTTCATTGCGGGCGCTGCCATCACGCCCAGCAGCGTGACCGAGGACCCGACAATGCCGGTGGCGGCGGAGAAGATCGTTGCCGTGAGCAGCACCGCGAGATAGAGCGAGCCACGCACGCCCGCCAGCGCCAGCTGCACGCCGCGGAAGAGGCGCTCCATCAATCCCGATTGCTCGAGCAGGTACCCCATGAACAGGAAGAAGGGCACCGACGCGAGCGTGGGGTCGCGCATCACCGCGAAGAACTGCAGCGTCATCAGGTGGAGTGCCAGCGGCCCCAGCGCGATGAAACCGCCGATCATGCCCACGGCCAGCAGCGTGAACGCAATCGGAAAGCCGATGAAGATGGCGCCGAACAGGATGGCCAGAAGCAGGATGCCGACCCATTCGGTACTCATGCGGGGGCCTCGAGTGACCGCCGGCCTGGCATCATGTCAGCGCCTCGCCCTCATCGACGCCGGGAATCGCAATGAATTCGCCACCGCGGACGCGGGCCCAGCACTTGATGCACTCGGAAACGCCCTGCACCAGCAGTAGCGCGCCGGAGAGCGGCATCATGAACTTGAAGGGCCACACCAGCGGCAGCCAGGGACTGGTGACGATGCGTTCGTTCTGGCCGAAGGACTTCTGGAAGTATTCCCACGTCAGCCACGTGAAGACCAGCATCGCCGGAAAGAAGAACACGGCGTAGCAGACGAGGTCGACCATCGCCTGCGTGCGCGGCGACCATCGGCTGTAGTAGCTGTCGGTGCGGATATGGCCGCCGCGCTGCAATGTCCACGCCGAGCCCACCATGAAGAACGTGCCGTACAGCATGAACGTCATGTCGTAGGCCCAGACTGTCGGCGCATTGAAGATGTAACGTGCAACCACCTCCCACACCAGCGACAGCACCATCGGCAGGATCAGCCAGGCGACGGCCTTGCCGGTGAAGCGGGTGATGAGATCGAGCACACGGGTGACCCGCGCGGGTCCCGCAGGGACTGCAGTCATGTCGGCTCCGGCAACGAGGGTGCGGACGGCGCTCGTGCGCGCGTCGACGAACTGCGGGGACGGCGCGCCTGCGCCGTCCCCATGCCGTTACTTCGGCGGTGCGGCCAACGCCGCGTTGCCGAGGTTGGTGTACAGATCGTTGATCTTGGTCCAGTACGGCACGACCACCTTCGCGAAGTTGCGCTGCGAATCCAGCACTTCCTTGAAGAAGGCGTCCTTGGCCGAGTACCGTTCGAGGATCACGTTGGTGGCACGCACGAATTCCGGGAAGAAGTCCTTGGGCGTGTCGTGGATCGTGACCTTGAACTCGTTGCGGAGACGGACGACGGCCTGCGCGTTCTTGTACACGTTGAACGTGTAGGTCTCCATCATCGACGCCATCGCGGCCGTCCGCATGATTTCCTTCAGATCAGGCGAAAGCTTGTCCCACACCGTCTTGTTGATCAGGATCTCGCCGATATCGGTCGACTGGTGCAGGCCCTGCAGGTAGTAGTTCTTCCAGACCGTCTGCAGCCCGAGGTTTAGGTCGTCGGCGGGGCCGATCCATTCCGCTGCATCGATCACGCCGCGCTGGGCGGCCGGGACGATCTCGCCACCCGGCATCGCGACGGCGGCAACACCCATTTCCTTGAAGATCTCGCCGGTGATGCCCGGCGGCGAGCGGTATTTCATCTTCCTGAAATCGGCCACCGAGTTGATCGGGGTCTTGAACCAGCCGAGCGGATCCGGGCCCATCGGCTGCACGAACAACGGTTCAACGTTGACCTTGAGCATGTCCTTGTAGAGTTTGCGGTAGAGGTCGTAGCCACCGCCTTCGTAGATCCACGCCACATGCGACAGCTGGTCAAGGCCCACGCCGGCCCCGGCCATCGGATTGCTGAAGAGGCCCGCGGCAGGATGCTTGCCGGACCAATAATGCGTCCACGCGTAGCCGCCTTCGACGATGCCCTTGTCGACAGCATCCAGGATCTCGAACGCCGGGACGATGGCGCCATCGGGCAGCATTTCCATCTTGATGCGGCCGGCGGACATCCGGTCGACGCGATCACCCATTCGCTTCAGCAGTTCAAAATAGATGCTGGCGGAGGGCACCGCGGTCTGGATGCGCATCTTGACCGGTGCCTGCGCGGTCTGGGCGACCGCGACGCTGGCGGCGAGCGCCGTGGCAACGAGCGCCACCGCACCCCTGACGAGCCAAAGACTGTTCATGAATCCTCCTGGACTGTTGACACACCGGATGGTGCGGCAGTTGCGACGCGTCGCATCGTTGGCGATCTGCGTGCACAAGGAATGTAGACAGAGTCGCCAGGAATGGCAATGACTTTCCATAAAATTCGGTCACCGATATTTCATTTTTCGATAAGCTAATACGAATGTCACCACTCCTCTCCCTTGATGGACACCGGCGCATGCGTGCGCGACGATCATGACCATGACTGCGTTCGACTACATCATCGTCGGCGGCGGCACGGCGGGTTGCGTGCTGGCCAATCGGCTCACTGCCGACGGCAAGCACTCGGTGCTGATGCTTGAGGCCGGGCCGGCGGATCGCTACGTGTGGATCCACATTCCGATCGGCTACGGCAAGACGATGTTCCATCCGGTCTACAACTGGGGCTTTCACACCGAGCCCGATCCGGGAATGCTCGGCCGGCGCATCTACTGGCCGCGCGGCCGCGTGCTGGGCGGATCGTCGTCGATCAACGGGCTCATCTACGTGCGCGGGCAACCCGAGGATTACAACGCCTGGGCCCATGCTGGCAATGCCGGCTGGAGTTGGCGCGATGTCCTGCCGTACTTCGTCCGCAGTGAAGGCAACGTCCGCGGTGCCAGTGCCACCCATGGTGCGGACGGACCGCTCGCCTGCTCGGATATCGGCGAGCGGCACGAGTTGATCGAGGCAATCATCGACGGCGCGGGACAGCTGGGCGTACCACGTACCGACGA
This sequence comes from Burkholderiales bacterium, assembly GCA_038321425.1. GTDB lineage: Bacteria > Pseudomonadota > Gammaproteobacteria > Burkholderiales > Casimicrobiaceae > VBCG01. Next base: position 8,254 of record JBBQEY010000009.1, read on the forward strand.
CTTCAATGGTGGTGCCCAGGAAGGGGTCGGCTACTTCCAGCTCTTCACGAAGAACGGCCTGCGCTGCAGCACCGCGGTCGGCTACCTGCGCCCGGCGCGAGGGCGCGCCAATCTCGAGGTGCGCACGGGCGCCCAGGCCACGCGCGTGTTGTTCGAAGGAAAGCGCGCGGTCGGAGTGGAATTTCGGCAGGACGGTGTGCTGCATACAGTGCATTCGCGGCGGGAAGTGATGCTGGCGGCGGGCGCGTTGCAAAGTCCGCAGCTGTTGCAGTTGTCGGGCGTGGGTCCGGCTGCGCTGGTGCAGCAATTCGGCATTCCCGTCGTGCACGACCTGCCGGGTGTGGGCGAGAACCTGCAGGATCATCTGCAACTGCGCCTTCTCTTCCGCTGCACCAAGCCCATCACCACCAACGACGAACTCAACTCGTGGTGGCGCTCGTGCGTGATCGGGATGAAGTGGCTGTTCGCTCGACGAGGGCCGCTGGCGGTCGGCATCAACCAGGGCGGCCTCTTCACGCGCGTGATGCCGGACGCGACCACCCCGGACATCCAGTTTCACTTCGCCACGCTGTCGGCGGACATGGCGGGTGCGAAGCCACATCCGTTTCCGGGCTTCACGTTCAGCGTGTGCCAATTGCGGCCGGGATCGCGCGGGTATGTGCGGATCACATCCGCCGACCCCTTCGTGGCACCGGCGATGCAGCCTTACTACCTGTCCACGGCGGAAGATCAAGCGTGCGCGGTGGCGGCGATCAGGTACGCCCGGACGCTGGCGGCTACGGCGGCGGTGGCGCCTTATGTCGCGGAAGAATTGCGGCCCGGTCCGAACGTGCGCACGGATGAGGAGATCCTGCATTTCGCGCGCGAGTACGGCGCCACGATCTTCCATCCTTCAGGCACCTGCAAGATGGGGCCGGCGACCGATCCCATGGCCGTCGTCGACGAACGGTTGCGTGTACGTGGGGTGACGGGATTGCGCGTGGTCGACTGCTCGATCATGCCTACGCTCGTCTCCGGCAATACCAACGCGCCGGTGGTGATGATTGCGGAGAAGGCCAGCGACATGATGCTGGCGGACGCTGCAGCGAAGATGTAGGCGAGGATGTAGGCGAGGCTTTAGCCTCGCGGGTTTGGCGCCGCGTTGAACCTGCGAGGCTGAAGCCTCGCCTACAGGTTTGTCGCCGTGGGTTTGGCGCCGCGTTGAACCCGCGAGGCCTACAGGTTTGTCGCCGCGGGTTTGGCGCCGCGTTGAACCCGCGAGGCTGTAGGCGAGGCTTTAGCCTCGCGGGTTTGGCGCCGCGTTGAACCTGCGAGGCTGAAGCCTCGCCTACACGGGTATCTAACCGTCGCTTTCAATTTTCGAAGGACTTGCCCAGCGCCGTCGCGGCAACGCGCAACGCGGGCAGATGCAGCAGCGCGCGCGCCAACGGCATCCGCGCTACAGGCGCGTGCACAGCGACGCACGCGACGATGCGCCCCGCAGCCGTCACCGGTGCGGCGACACACACGAGGCCGGCCAGGTATTCCTCGTTGTCCGTGGCCATGCCAGCCTTGCGGATTGCCGCTAGTTCACGCTCCAGATGCTTCGCGTCGATGATCGTGTTGTCGGTGAAGCGCTCGAACGTCATCTCGGCGATCACGCGCTTGCGCCTTACCGCCGACAGCATCGCCAGCAACAGCTTGCCGCTGGCCGTGCAATGCAACGGCACGCGCGAGCCGGGAACCAGTGTCATCCGCAGCGGCCATGCTGTTTCGACCCGATCGAGGTACACGACCTCGCCGCGATCGAGCATCGTCAGGTTCACCGTTTCGCCCACTTCTTCGGCCAGCCGCTTCAGGATCGCATGGCGCGGCGCGCGCACGGCCTCGCTTAGCAGCGCGTCAAGCGCGAAGCGGGCGAGGCGCGGTCCGGCGGTGACGCGCCGGCCCTCCGGTTCGCGTTGCAGCAGCCCCGCGTCCTCAAGGACGTTCAGCATCCGGTAAACGGTGGGCTTGGGCAGCCCGGCCAGTTCCGTCAGCTCGAGCAGCGATACCGCGCCATCGGCATGGACCACGTGTTCGAGCAGCGCGAAGGCACGCAGCAGCGGCGGAGTCCGATCAAGTTTCGTGGCCACGCGGTAACGATATCTCGAAAAATGAAATATTTCAAACCAAATTTTCAAATCACGTATTGAACGCGCTGCGCGATTGTGGAACACTCGTCCCCCGGACCGTGTTGGCCGCGATGAGGAGCCTATTGCCATGAACAAACCCGTTGATCTGCCGCAGGCCGTGACGGCCGCGCAGCGCATGACCGCGTCGGAAGCCTTTGTGGAGACGCTGGTTGCGCACGGCGTCAAGAATGTCTTCGGCATCGTCGGCTCGGCGTACATGGATGCGCTCGACCTGTTCCCGCTGGCAGGCATCCGGTTCATCTCCGTGGCGCACGAACAGGGCGGCGGCCACATGGCCGACGGCTTCTCGCGCGTGTCCGGGCAGCCCGGCGTTTGCATTGCGCAGAACGGCCCGGGCATCACCAACTTCGTCACGTCGGTCGCCGCGGCGTACTGGGCGCACTCGCCGGTCGTGTGCATCACGCCGGAAACGGGTTCGGGCACCATCGGCCTCGGCGGCTTCCAGGAGACCGAGCAACTGCCGATTTTCTCCAAGATCACCAAGTTCCAGGCGCACGTGAACAACCGTGCCCGCATGGCCGAAATGACCGGCCGCGCCTTCGACCGCGCGTTGCTCGAGATGGGACCCACGCAGCTCAACATCCCGCGCGATTTCTTCTACGGTGATGTCGAATGCGCGATTCCGCAGCCGATCAACATCGAACGTGGCGCCGGCGGCGAGCACAGTCTCGACGAGGCAGCGGCGCTGCTGGCCTCGGCGAAATTCCCTGTGATCCTCGCGGGTGGCGGCATCGTGATGGGCAATGCGCAACCGGATGCCATCGCGCTGGCCGAGCTGTTGCAGGCGCCGGTGGCGTGCAGCTACCTGCACAACGATGCGTTCCCGTCGCGGCATCCGCTGTGGGTGGGTCCGCTCGGGTACCAGGGCTCGAAGGCGGCAATGAAGCTGATCAGCAAGGCTGACGTCGTGCTCGCGCTGGGTACGCGCCTCGGCCCCTTCGGTACGTTGCCGCAGCATGGCATCGACTACTGGCCGAAGAACGCCAAGGTCATCCAGATCGACGCTGACGCGAAGATGCTGGGCCTCGTCAAGCAGATCTCGGTGGGCATCTGCGGCGATGCGGGTGCAGCGGCACGCGCGCTGCTCGCACGCCTCACCGGCAAGTCGCTGGCGTGTCATGCCAACCAGGCGCAGCGGCTTGCGGACATGCAGGCGGAGAAGAAGTCGTGGGAAAGCGAGCTCGATGGCTGGGCGCACGAAAAGGACGCGTGGTCACTCGAGATTGCGAAGACCTCGTCGCACATGCATCCGCGGCAGATGCTGCGCGAACTCGAACGCGCGATGCCGGCCGGCGCGATGGTCTCAACCGACATCGGCAACATCTGCTCGGTGTCCAACAGCTACCTTCGCTTCGACCAGCCGCGATCGATGTTCGCCGCGATGAGCTTCGGCAACTGCGGCTATGCGTTCCCGACGATCATCGGCGCCAAGGTGGCGGCCCCGGACCGTCCGGCGATCGCGTATGTGGGTGACGGCGCGTGGGGCATGAGCTTCGGCGAACTGCAGACCTGCGTGCGCGAGAACATTCCCGTCACCGCCATCGTGTTCAACAACGGGCAGTGGGGCGCGGAGAAAAAAAACCACGTCGACTTTTACGAAAACCGCTTCATCGGCGTCAATCTCGACAAGCAGCCCTCGTGGGCGGTCGTGGCGCGCGCGATGGGCGCGGAAGGCCATCGCATCGAGAAGATCGCTGACGTAGGCGCGGCGCTGCAGGCCGCGTGCGCGGCGCAAAAGGAAGGCAAGACCACCGTGCTCGAGATGATGGTCACGGCCGAGCTGGGTGACCCGTTCCGCCGCGATGCGCTGTCGCTGCCGGTGCGGCACCTCGCCAAGTACAAGTCGACGATGGCGCGGTAGACGCGGGTCGACACGCCGGAGGCGCGTGCGGTCACGCGCGCGTCCCGGTCCCGTGGTGGCAGTCCGCAAGGAGGGAGCACGCTATGGCACTGCAACGCGCAAGGTCGTGGGGGTTGGGCATGCTGCTGGTGTGCGTCGCCGGGGTGGCGGCGGCGCAGGACTACCCGAACAAGCCCATCCGTTTCATCGTGCCGTATCCGCCGGCCGGGGGCACTGACGTCGTCGCGCGGATCCTGACGGAACCGCTGGGCGCGGCGCTGGGCCAATCCATCATCATCGACAACAAGGGGGGCGCCGCGGGCAACGTAGGTACCGACATCGCGGCCAAGGCGCCGGCCGATGGCTACAACATCCTCTTCACGCTGTCGTCGCACACGATCAACCCCAAGCTCTACAGCAAGCTGCCCTTCGACGTCGAGAAGGACTTCGTCCCGATCAGCCTGGCGGCGATGATCCCGCAGATCCTCGTCGTGCATCCGAGCGTGCCCGCCAACAACGTGCAGGAACTGATCGCGCTGGCCAAGGCGCAGCCGGGCAAGCTCAACTACGCGTCGGTGGGCACCGGCTCGCCGGGACACATCGCCGGTGAGCTCTTCAAGCTGAAGGCCGGCATCGACATCGTGCACGTGCCGTACAAGGGCGGCGGACCGGCCGTCACCGACACCATCGGCGGCCAGGTGCAGATGCTTTTCGTGTCGATGCCCGCGGCATGGCAGCACGTGAAGTCCGGGCGCCTGAAGGCCATCGCCGTCACCAGCGACAAACGCAGCGTGGCTGCGCCGGACGTGCCGACGTTCCTCGAGTCCGGCGTGCCGGACTACGTGGTCAACTCGTGGTACGGCGCGCTGGCGCCGGCCAAGACCCCGCCGGCGGCGGTAGCGAAGCTGCAGGCGGCATTCGCGCAGGTGCTGGCGAACCCGCAGGTGAAGGAGAAGTTGCTGGCGCAAGGTGCGGAGGCCGCACCGACGACGCAGGCCGAGTTCGACAAGATCATCCGCGACGAGCTCGCCAAGTGGGACTATGTGATCCGTGCCGCCAACATCAAGCCTGAGTGAATTGGAAACGGCATCGATGCGTGAGCCCGGGCCGAAGGTCGCCGAGACCATTGCGCCCGATGATGCGCAGTTCGTCGCGGGACTGATTGCGCGCGCGCGCCTCGCGCAGCGCGACTACGAGCAATGGGACCAGCAGGCGGTGGACGAGGCCGTCACCGCCGCTGCCTGGGCCATCGTCGCGCCGCAGCGCAATCGCGCGCTGGCGGAACTTGCAGTGGCGGCTACCGGGCTCGGTAACGTGGCCGACAAGATCGCGAAGAACCGCCGCAAGACCATGGGCCTGCTGCGCGACCTCAAGGGCGCGCGTTCAGTGGGCGTCATCGCGCGCGATCCCGCGCGCGGCCTGATCGAGATCGCGCGTCCCGTGGGCGTGGTGGCGGCGATCACGCCGTCGACCAACCCCGGCGCCACGCCTGCCAACAACATCATCAACGCGCTCAAGGGCCGCAACGCGATCATCCTGGCGCCGTCACCCAAAGGCCAGTCCACACTGACGCTGCTGCTTCAATTCGTGCACGCCGAGCTCGACCGTGTCGGCGCGCCGCGCGATCTGGTGCAGCAGTTGCCGGCACCCGTGTCGCGCGGCATGACTCGCGAACTGATGCAGCAGGCCGATGTGGTGCTGGCGACGGGCTCGCGCAACAACGTGCGCGCCGCCTATAGCAGCGGGACGCCGGCCCTGGGCGTGGGCGTGGGCAACGTCGTGGTCATCGTCGACGAGACCGCGGACATCATGGCGGCGGCCGATCGGATCGCACGGTCCAAGACCTTCGACAATGCGACCAGTTGCTCGTCCGAGAACAGCCTGGTCATGGTCGACAGTGTCTACGATGAAATGCTGATGGCGCTGACGGCGCAACGCGGCGCTTTGCTGACGCCCGAGGAAACGGCGCAGTTGCAGGCGGCGATGTTCCCGGACGGGAAGCTGTCTCCGGCCGTCGTGGCCAAGCCCGCCGCCGAGATTGCACGCATCGCGGGGTTGACGCGGCCCGCGCTGCATAACGCGCGCTTCCTGATGGTGGCGCAGACGGGCGTGGGCGCACGGCATCCGTTCTCCGGCGAAAAGTTGTCGCCGGTGCTGGCGGTATACCGGGCGGCGGACTTCGCGGCCGCGGCGGCACTGGCGCAGCAGGTGCTGGAATTTGAAGGGGCCGGGCATTCGGTGGGCTTGCAATCGAATCTGCCCGAGCGCGCGGAGTGGCTTGGCGAGACGCTGCCGGTATGCCGCGTCATCGTCAACCAGGCCCATTGCATTGCCACCGGCGGCAGCTACGACAATGCGCTGCCATTCTCGCTGTCGATGGGTTGCGGTTCGTGGGGCGGCAACAGCCTCTCCGACAATTTCAACTACAAGCATCTCCTCAACATCACGCGCGTCGTGGCGCCGCTCCCGCCCGGGCAGGTCCGCGAGCCGACCGAGGACGAGTTGTTCGGCGCCTATCACCGCAAGTACCACGACGCTGCCGGCGATGAGTGACGGCGCGTTGCCGCCGACGCTGCACGCCGTCATCGAAGCGCTGGCGCTCGCGCAACCCGATGCGCCCTTCCTGGTCGATCCCGAGACCGGCGGTATCACGACGTACGCGCATCTGCAGCGCGATGCCGAGCAACTCGCAGACGAACTGGCCAGCCTCGGTGTCGTGCCCGGAGAGGTGGTGTCGACGATGCTGCCCAATGGCTGCGCGGCGGTGCAGGTCTTCCTGGGCGCGATGCATGGCGGCTATGTCGTCTCGCCGATCAACCTGCTGGCGCAGGATACGCAGCTTCAACATGTGTTGGCGCATTCCGGGACGCGCGTGGTGTTTGCGGCACCCGAGCTTGCAACTCGTGTTGCGGCGCTGGCCCCGCCAGGCGTGCGCGTCCGCGTTACCGAACCCGATGGCGTCGCACCGGTGGCCACACCCTCTGTGCCGCCGGTCACCGTGGCACCGGATGATCCGGCGTTGCTGATGTATACGTCGGGCACGACCGGGCTGCCGAAGGGCGTGCTGCTGTCGCATCGCAATGTGGTGGCGGCGGGGCGCGCCGTGGCGCAGGCCCACGGCCTTGCGTCGGCCGATCGCGTGCTGTCGGCCTTGCCGCTCTATCACATCAACGGCCAATGCATCGCGACCGTGGCGCCGCTGGTGTCGGGCGGCAGCATCGTGGTGCCGCGGCGCTTCTCGGTCTCGCAATGGTGGATGCTGGTCGAGCGCCACCGGCCCACGTGGCTCAACCTCGTGCCGACGATGATCGCGTACCTGTGCAATGGCGCGGACCTGTCCGAAGCGCAGCGCGATGCCTGTCGCGGCGTGCGCTTCGCGCGCTCGGCGTCCGCGCCGCTGCCGCCGGAGCAGCACCGCGCCTTCGAGCAGCGCTTCGGAATTTCGATCATCGAGGCCATGGGGCTGACCGAGACCGCGAGCGTGGCGTTTACCAATCCGCTCGATCCGGCGGCGCGCCGGATCGGTTCGCCCGGCCTGCCGCTTGCCGTCGAAGCCCGCGTGATCGCGCCGGACGGCCGCGAACTGCCGGCGGGCGAGGCCGGCGAGATCTGCCTTCGCGGTGCGCCGGTGATGCAAGGCTACTTCAACGCGCCGGAGTTGACCGCGCAGGCGCGCGACGCGGAAGGATGGTTGCGCACGGGCGACTTGGGCTACCGCGATGCCGACGGTTACTACTTCATTACTGGGCGACTCAAGGAACTGATCATCAAGGGCGGCGAGAACATCGCGCCGCGCGAGATCGACGAAGCGTTGCTCGCGCATCCGGCGGTGCTCGAAGCAGCGGCGGTCGGCATCCCGGACGCGGAGTACGGGCAGGAAATTCTCGCGTGCGTGGTGTTGAAGCCGGGCATGTCCTGCACCGCGGATGAACTCCACGCCCATTGCCTGCGCGCGCTCGGTCGCTACAAGGCACCGAAGGAATTGCGCTTCGTGGCGGAGTTGCCGAAGGGTCCGTCCGGCAAGGTGCAGCGGCGCCTGTTGATCGAGTCCGCGGCATGAACGCGCAGCGCAAAGGTGGATGCCATGCAAGCATGAGTTGTCATACATGGCTTTCCGGATCCGCAACGCGTTCTGAGTTGGAAATTTAACATGTTGTATTAAAAGACTAAAATACGTCCCGACGGTACTGTCATCCAAAGTCACGCCGTTGTCACGGGCGTGTCACACGCGCTCTCCACAATGCGGCATGTTGAATTCCATCCCCAAAGGATATTCCATGATCCGCAAAGCGACGTTACGAGGTTTCCTGGCCGCCACCGTGCTGGTGTTCGGTATACAGGCGCAAGCCGCCGACATCACCGGCGCCGGTGCCACGTTCCCCTTCCCCATCTATGCGAAATGGGCTGACGCCTACAAGACCAAGACGGGCGTCGGCATGAACTACCAATCCATTGGTTCGGGCGGAGGCATCGCCCAGATCAAGGCCAAGACCGTGGATTTCGGTGCGTCCGATATGCCGTTGAAGGCGGATGATCTCGAGAAGTCCGGCCTCATGCAGTTCCCGGCCATCATTGGCGGGGTCGTGCCGATCCTGAATGTCGAAGGCATTGCGCCCGGTGCGCTTCGCCTAACCGGTCCGGTACTCGCCGACATCTACCTGGGCAAGATCAAGAGTTGGAACGACAAGGCGATCCAGGACTTGAATCCCTCGATCAAGCTTCCGGCCGATCCGATCACTGTCGTCCGGCGTTCGGATGGGTCGGGTACCACGTTTCTGTTTACCGACTACTTGTCGAAGGTGAGCCCCGAGTGGAAATCCAAGGTCGGTGTTGCCGCGGCCGTGGCGTGGCCGGAAGGCGTGGGCGGCAAGGGTAACGAAGGCGTCGCTGCATACGTACAGCGCATCAAGGGTTCCATCGGCTACGTCGAGTTCGCATATGCCAAGAAGAACAAGATGACCTATGCGCAGATGCAGAACCGCGATGGTGCTTTCGTTGCCCCCGACGACAAGACCTTTCAGGCCGCAGCTGCACTTGCGGATTGGAAAGGAACACCCGGGTTCGGCGCGATCCTGACCGACCAGCCGGGCAAGGACAGCTGGCCAATCACCGGCGCGAGCTTCATTCTGTTGCATACCAAGCAGGACAAGCCGCAGAACGCCGCGGAAGTCATGAAGTTCTTCGACTGGTCGTTCAAGAATGGTGGCGCCATGGCAACGGACCTCGACTATGTGCCGATCCCGGAGCCGCTCGTGAAGCAGATTGCCGACGCGTGGAAGACTCAGGTCATGGATGCTTCCGGCAAGAAGATCTGGAACTGATCGCAGCAGCCGATTCCGCCGTCCGGTAGTCGAGCATCGGACTTTGCAAGTATCCGGCCGCGAACCTGGGTTCGCGGCCGGCTTTCGTTAGGGGATATCATGCCGGGAGCGAGCTCTACCGCGACCATGCCGATGCCTGGGCAGACCGAAACCACAACCGAACGCGAAACCCGTCCACCCCGCCCGCAGCAGGCCGCGGGGCAATGGCAGGACTGGTTGTTCGAGCGGACCACGATGTTTTTCGCGTTGTTCGTTCTGCTGACGCTGGTCGCAATCATTCTGGCGCTCGGCTACACCGCGATCCCTGCATTCGAGAAGTTCGGCCTCGGGTTTTTCGTTACGAATGTGTGGAACCCGGTCACCAGCGATTTCGGCGCCTTGGCGCCCATCTACGGAACGCTGGTGACGTCCGGTATCGCGCTGTTGATCGGCGTTCCCGTCAGTTTCGGCATTGCCCTGTTCCTCACCGAAATGTGCCCCGCCGTCCTCAAGCGGCCGTTGGGTACGGCGGTTGAACTGCTGGCGGCTATCCCCTCCATCATCTACGGCATGTGGGGGCTCTTCGTCTTCGCCCCGATCTTCGGCGATTACATCCAGCCCTTGTTGACGCGGGTCTTCGGCGATCTCTGGATCCTGGGGCCGCTGTTTCAGGGCGCGCCGAGCGGCATCGGCATGTTGTCGGCCGGGATCATCCTGTCCATCATGGTCATCCCCTTCATCGCCTCGGTGATGCGCGACGTATTCGAGATCGTGCCGGCGGTGCTGAAGGAATCAGCCTACGGCATCGGTGCGACGACCTGGGAGGTCGTCTGGAACGTCGTGCTGCCCTACACCAAGGTCGGTGTGATCGGCGGCATCATGCTGGGCCTCGGGCGCGCGCTGGGCGAGACCATGGCGGTCACCTTCGTCATCGGCAATGCCTACAAGATCAGTGCTTCGCTGTTCGAACCCGGCAACTCGATCGCTTCGTCATTGGCCAACGAGTTCAACGAGGCTTCGGATCCGGTCCATCGGGCGTCGCTGATCGCACTCGGGCTGGTGCTCTTCGTCCTGACACTCATCGTGCTCACGCTTTCTCGCCTTTTGATCGCGCAGTTGGCGAAGGGCGAGGGCAAGAAGACCTGACGGAGATACGGCATGAATAACCTCTATCGCAAGCGTCTCTTCGTCAACCGTTTCAACCTGGTGATGTCGCTGGCCACGATGGCCTTCGGCATGTTCTTCCTGATCTGGATCCTGGCAGTTCTGTTCGGCAAGGGATTTGCGGCCCTGGGACCCACGCTTTTCACCCAGATGACGCCACCGCCGGGTTCCGCGGGCGGATTGATGAACGCAATTTTCGGCAGCTTCGTCATCGTATTGGTCGCCACTTTCATCAGCACGCCCATCGGCATACTCGCCGGCATTTACCTGGCGGAATTCGGCAAGGACAAGTGGGTGGCGCGCGCGACCCGCTTCATCAACGACATCCTGCTGTCGGCGCCGTCCATCGTGATCGGGCTCTTCATCTACACCGTCTACGTGGCGCAGGTCGGGCATTTTTCCGGATGGGCCGGGTCATTCGCCCTTGCGCTGATCGCCATTCCCGTGGTCGTGCGTACTACGGAGAACATGCTTTCGCTGGTGCCGAGCAGCCTACGGGAGGCTGCCGTCGCGCTTGGCGCGCCGATGTGGAAGGTGATCCTGATGGTGACGCTGAAGGCGGTGCGCGGCGGTGTCATGACAGGAATTCTCCTCGCCGTTGCAAGAGTATCCGGAGAGACTGCCCCGTTGCTGTTCACTGCTCTCAACAACCAGTTCTGGAGCACGGACATGAACGCCCCGATGGCCAATCTGCCGGTGGTGATATTCCAGTTTGCGCTCAGCCCCTTCGACGATTGGCGGTCGCTGGCATGGGCCGGTGCACTGCTGATCACGCTGACTGTCTTGATTCTCAATATTCTTGCCCGGACGGTTTTCCGGCAGGCTTCCGTTCGTTAAGGGACGCGCGAAATGAACACTGAAACGACCCTGGTTACCCGGCCCACGGCCTCTGTCGCCTCGATGCCGCCTTCGCCTCCCAAGATGACCGCGAAGGATCTGAATTTTTTTTACGGCAAGTTTCAGGGCCTGAAGGACATCAACCTCGAAATCGCGGAGAAGCGCGTCACCGCTTTCATCGGGCCTTCGGGGTGCGGCAAGTCGACCTTGCTGCGCACGTTGAACCGGATGTATTCGCTGTATCCGGGGCAACGCGCCACGGGAGTGATTCAGTTCAACGGCCAGAACATTCTGGATACCGGCGTCGATCTCAACATGCTGCGCGCAAAAGTCGGCATGGTTTTCCAGCGACCCACACCGTTCCCGATGTCGATCTACGACAACATCGCGTTTGGCGTTCGACTCTACGAAAATCTCGGCCAACGCGAAATGGACGAGCGAGTAGAGTGGGCGCTTTCCAAGGCCGCCATGTGGGAGGAGGCCAAGGACAAACTGAAACAGAACGGCATGGCACTGTCCGGTGGCCAGCAGCAGCGGCTGTGCATCGCCCGCGCCGTATCGGTCAAGCCGGAGGTGTTGCTGCTCGACGAGCCAACGTCGGCGCTCGACCCGATCTCGACGGCCAAGATCGAGGAGCTGATCTCGGAATTGAAGGTCGACTACACGATCGCGATCGTCACGCATAACATGCAGCAGGCGGCGCGCGTATCCGACTTCACGGCCTACATGTACCTGGGCGAGTTGATCGAGTTCGGCGAGACCGACCAGATCTTCCTGAAGCCCAAGCGCAAGGAAACCGAGGATTACATCACCGGCCGCTTTGGCTGATCTGGCGCAAGCCCGGAGAACGCAATGAACGATCACACACACAAGCAGTTCGACACGGAAATGGAGGCAATCCGCAGCGGCGTGCTGTCGATGGGAGGCCTCGCCGAAACGCAGTTGTCGCGCGCGATCACGCTGCTGGAGGCGGAGGAGAACAGCGCGCTTCTCGACCTGGTGGGCGCCGACGAGCAGCTGATCAACCAGATGCAGATCGACATGGACCAGCAGTGCAGCCAGATCATCGCCAAGCGTCAGCCGGCGGCCATCGACCTGCGAATGATCCTCACGGTCACGAAGATCGTCAACGATCTAGAACGCATCGGCGATGAAACGAAGAAGATCGCCTACAAGGCGACGGAGACCTCCGGCCATCATCGCCTCGCGCAGATGCGTGCCTTCGATGTTGCGCGGTCCGCCGAGCGCGCCCGCAACATGTTGCAGCTTTCCCTCGACGCCTTCGCGCGCCTCGACGCGATGGCCGCGGCCCAGGTGATCGATCTGGACGAGGAACTCGACGCCGCTTTCTCGGCGACGATGCGCCAGCTGATCAGCTACATGATGGAAGATCCGCGCACCATCACGTCGGCACTCGAGATCGTGTTCATCGCCAAGTCGGTCGAGCGTATCGGCGACCACTCGAAGAACATCGCCGAAGCCGTCGTGCAGCTCGTCAAGGGCAAGGATGTGCGGCACGCCACCGCCGAGCAGATCCGCGCCGAAGTGGCGGAAGAATGAGCACGTCCACGCACGTGCGCCCGGTGAGCGCCGCCGCGCAAGCGGCAAGCGTGGGGAGGCAACAATGACACCTACCATCATGGTGGTGGAGGACGAGCCGGCCATCCTCGAATTGCTGAAGGTCAATCTCGTCGATGCCGGTTATGAAGTGCGTTCCGCAACCGATGCCGAAACCGCGCAGCAGATGTTGAAGGAGTCGCTGCCCGACCTGCTGCTGCTCGACTGGATGCTGCCGGGTCTTTCCGGATTGGCCTTTGCCAAGTTGTTGCGGGCCGACGCGCGCACCAAGGAGTTGCCGGTGATCATGGTCACTGCACGCTCTGACGAAGCCGATCGCGTGGCGGGGCTCGAGGCGTGGGTCGACGACTACGTCACCAAGCCATTCTCGCCGCGTGAATTGAAGGCGCGCATCAAGTCAGTATTGCGACGGCGTGCGCCGGAGGCCGCGCAGGAGCCGCTGTCGGCTGGCGTGTTGAAGCTCGACCCGTCGACGCATCGCGTCACCGCGGATGGACAGCCGGTGCACATCGGCCCGACCGAGTACCGGCTGCTGCGCTTCTTCCTCGCCCGTCCCGAGCGCGTGCATTCGCGTACGCAGTTGCTCGACCAGGTATGGGGCGATCATGTCTACATCGAGGAGCGCACGGTGGACGTGCACATTCGCCGGTTGCGCCTGGCGCTTGAACCCTTCGGCCAGGACGGCCTGATCGAAACGGTTCGCGGCAGCGGGTACCGCCTCGCGGCACCGCGCTGATGGAATCCGCGTCGCGCTGACCTACGCGCCGCGTACATGCCGATGCTGCTGGCTCTCGCCGCCCCCGCCGCCATCCTGGTGCTGGCCTTGCTGGCGTGGGCAGTGGCGGGCCCCGTTCCGGCGCTGGCGCTGCTGGCCATCGGCTGGGGCGCCTACCTCGTTTTTCACGCGTGGAATCTCGAGCGCCTGACGCGCTGGGCCGCGGCGCCATTGCCCACACCCGTGCCGGAAGGCGCAGGGCCTTGGCGCGTGCCGTTCACCGCGTTGTATCGCCGCGTGCGCACGCGCGTGGCGTACCAGCGCGACCTGTCGCACACGATCGAACGCTTCCAGAGTGCCGCCGAGGCCATTCCCGATGGCATGGTGGTGCTCGACGCTGCCGATCGCATCAAGTGGGCCAATGCGCGCGCGCAAGTGCTGCTCGGTCTCGACCTTGCGCAGGACGCCGGTGCGCCGCTTGCCAACCTCGTGCGCCAGCCCACCTTCGTGCGCTACCTCGAGATCGGCGATTTCACCGAACCGATCACGATCGATTCGCAGCGCGACGCCGGCGTGACGCTGTCGATCCAGATCGTGCCCTTCGGTGTGGCGGAGAAATTGTTGATCGGCCGCGATATCACCCGTATCGAGGCCGTGGCGCGGATGCGCCGCGACTTCATCGCCAACGTGTCGCATGAGCTGAAAACGCCGCTGACGGTGATCAGCGGTTTCGTGGAGACACTGCAGGAACTGGATCTCGACGAGCGCCAGCGCACGCGCTTCCTGCAGTTGATGCAGGAACAGTCAGGCAGCATGCAGCGGCTGGTGGAGGACCTGCTGACGTTGTCGGCGCTGGAAAGCGAACAGAACCCGCTGGCGGACGAACGCTTCGCGATGATTCCGTTGCTGCTGCAGGTGTCCTCCGATGCCAAGGCGCTGTCGCAGGGGCAGCACGCCGTCACGCTCGACCTTGGCGCGCCGGCCACCATCCTCGGCAGCCGCGACGAACTCGCCAGCGCCTTCGGCAACCTCGTGTCGAACGCGATCCGGTACACGCCGCAGGGCGGCACCATCACGCTGGCGTGGCGGGTGGATGCCGACGGGACCGGTGTCTTCGCCGTCACCGACTCCGGCATCGGGATCGCGCCGGAGCACCTGCCACGGCTGACGGAACGTTTCTACCGTGTCGACCGCAGCCGCTCCCGCGCCACTGGTGGCACCGGGCTCGGGCTTGCGATCGTCAAGCACGTTCTGCTGCGCCTTCAGGCAGACCTGGAAGTGTCGAGCAGTCCGGGCCAGGGCAGCACGTTTGCCGTGCGGCTGCCGAAGCGCCGCGTTGAAGTGATGGCGCCCGAACCCGCGGCAGGGCTCGCCTCGACGCCTGTCGCGCTGCCGGACGCCGATACACGTTGACGATCAAACTGCCGCGCGCGACTACCAATACTTCATCGCGCTCCGGAACAGGCTCTTCAATTCGTCGCGCCCCACGTCCGCCGGGGCATTGCGGATCACGCGATACTGCGGCTCCGCGCCATCGGCCAGCGCCTCGATCTGCGCATCGCCGAAACCCAGCGCCTGCAGCCCGTTGGGCATGTTCGTCGCGCGCATCAGTTCGATCACGCGCGAGGCCAGCACCTCGCCGGCATCCTCGGGTGCGGCGTCGCGGGTGTCGGCACCGAGGCAACATGCGCAGTGCAGGTGGCGCGCCGGGCTCTTGGGCGCGGTGAAGCGCCATACCGACGGATTATTCAGCACCACCGCCATGCCGTGCGGCACCAAGGTCTTCTCGGGCGGATAGCCATCGACGTGCCAGTCACGCGCCAGGCCCGAGACTGAATAGGACAGTCCGTGTGGCAGGTGGCAGCCGGACGCATTGAACGCGATGCCCGCCAGCATCGCCGCATACATCATCTCGGTGCGGGCCTCGTGGTCGGCGTCATCGTTCACCGCGCGCACCAGGAACTTGCCGACGATACCGAGCGCCTCGGCGGCCAGCAAGTCCGAGAACGGGTTCGCGCCTTGCGATACCGGTCGATCCACACCCGTAACCTTGTTGATCCGGCGCGGGTAGGGGCGGGCGGTGATGGCCTCCAATGCATGGCTCATGCAGTCGAAGCCGGTCGCGGCGATCGCCATCCGGGGCAGCGTGCGCGTGACATCGGGGTCGATCAGCGCGATCGTGGGCGTGAGGCGGCGCGAGATGATGCCGGTCTTGGCGTTCATCGAACGCAGGTTGAAGATCGCGATGCCCGTCGTTTCCGAGCCGGTGCCTGAAGTCGTCGGACAGGCGATGTGGGGCAACAGCGCCCCCGGCACCTTGCGGCCCTCGCCGATGGGCGCATTCACATAGGCCATGAAATCGGCCGGATGCGTGGCGTAGAGGTTGGCGGCCTTGCAGGTGTCCATGACCGACCCGCCGCCCGCCGACACGTAGCCATCCACCTTGGCCGCGACGGCAAACCGGGTGGCTTCCTGCAACGAGGCGTCGGAAGGCTCGATCTGCACCTCGTCGAACACCACGAAGTCGACACCGGCATCCCGGAGCGACTTCGCCACCGTGGCGTAGGCGGGGCTGTCCAGCATCCGCTTGTCGGTGAACAGAGCAACCCGCCGCAAGCCGAGCTCCCTGGCTTGCGGGCCGGCCTCCGCCAGTACGCCCGCGCCGAACGTGAACGTGGGCATGCCGATGGAAAAGCCGCGGTCACTGCCTTCAAGCATGGCGAAATCGGCGTGGCAGCAGGGCATCGGGGGGTCCTTTTGGGGATTTTGGGGCGGGCGGGCGCCAATTATCGCAAAAGCGCCGGGAAGACGTGCTGGGCGCTACATAACCCTTTGATTTTGTGGAACACTGCGCCACGGCGGCGACGGGGCCGGTATGCGGCCCCCGGTTTGACCGGGGCGCCGTAAAGCTGCTAGAATCGCGGGTTCTGCGGTCGAATAACCTCAGGAGGGGTTCCCGAGCGGTCAAAGGGAGCAGACTGTAAATCTGCCGGCTCTGCCTTCGAAGGTTCGAATCCTTCCCCCTCCACCACGAGTTCGCGGGTGTAGCTCAATGGTAGAGCAGAAGCCTTCCAAGCTTACGACGAGGGTTCGATTCCCTTCACCCGCTCCAAACCGAAATGGCTCCCGCCGGAGCTCTTTCGGATTGCAGCGAATGAATTTGCAGTTCGAGTGGCGATGTTGCTTGGTGCAAGTGCGGCAGTTGCATTGCAGTAGTTGCAAATATCAACGCGCCTGACGGGGTCTCAAGGAATCAAGCGCCCATGTAGCTCAGTGGCAGAGCACTCCCTTGGTAAGGGAGAGGTCGCGTGTTCAATCCACGCCATGGGCACCACCGAGAAGCTGGAGAATCGCAATGGCTAAAGGCAAATTCGAACGGACGAAGCCGCACGTGAACGTGGGGACGATCGGCCACGTGGATCATGGCAAGACGACGCTGACGGCGGCGATGACGCTGGTGCTGTCGAAGTTGTTCGGTGGCGAGGCGAAGGCCTACGACCAGATCGATGCGGCGCCGGAAGAAAAGGCGCGGGGCATCACGATCAACACGGCGCACGTCGAGTACGAGACGAAGAATCGTCACTACGCGCACGTGGATTGCCCGGGCCACGCGGATTATGTGAAGAACATGATCACGGGCGCGGCGCAGATGGACGGCGCCATTCTGGTGGTGTCGGCGGCGGACGGCCCGATGCCGCAGACGCGCGAGCACATCCTGCTGGCGCGTCAGGTGGGTGTGCCGTACATCATCGTGTACATGAACAAGGCGGACATGGTCGACGACAAGGAGCTCCTGGAGCTCGTCGAGATGGAAGTCCGCGAGTTGCTTTCGAAGTACCAGTTTCCGGGTGACGACACGCCGATCGTGATCGGCTCGGCGAAGATGGCGCTGGAAGGCGACAAGAGCGAGATGGGCGAAGGCTCGATCTTGAAGCTGGCGGAAGCACTGGACACGTACATTCCGCAGCCGCAGCGGCTGATCGACGGCCCGTTCCTGATGCCTGTTGAAGACGTGTTCTCGATCTCGGGTCGCGGCACGGTGGTGACGGGTCGGATCGAGCGCGGGATTGTGAAGGTTGGCGACAACCTGGAGATCGTGGGCTTGAAGCCGACATTGCAGACGGTATGCACGGGTGTTGAAATGTTCCGCAAGCTCTTGGATCAAGGTCAGGCGGGCGACAACGTGGGCGTGCTGCTGCGCGGCACGAAGCGCGAAGAAGTCGAGCGCGGCCAGGTGCTCTCCAAGCCGGGTTCGATCACGCCGCACACGGAGTTCACGTGCGAGGTTTACATCCTGAGCAAGGAAGAGGGCGGACGTCATACGCCGTTTTTCCCGGGGTATCGCCCGCAGTTCTATTTCCGGACGACGGACGTGACGGGCAGCTGCGTGCTGCCTGAAGGCACGGAGATGGTGATGCCGGGGGACAACATCGGGATGACGGTGACGCTGATCCAGCCGATCGCGATGGAAGAGGGCCTGCGCTTCGCGATCCGCGAAGGCGGGCGTACCGTCGGTGCCGGCGTCGTGGCCAAGGTGCTCAAGTAATTCAACCGGGCGAAAGCGCGTTTCCACTTTCGACCGCATGAGGTAGTCATGAACAACCAACGCATCCGTATCCGCCTGAAGGCTTTCGATTACAAGTTGATTGACCAGTCGGCCCAGGAAATCGTCGAGACGGCCAAGCGCTCCGGCGCCGTCGTCAAGGGCCCGGTGCCCTTGCCGACCAAGATCGAGCGCTTCGACGTGCTGCGTTCGCCGCACGTCAACAAGACGTCGCGCGATCAGTTCGAAATCCGTACGCACCTGCGGCTGATGGACATCATCGACCCCACCGACAAGACGGTGGACCAGTTGATGAAGCTCGATCTGCCGGCGGGTGTCGATGTCGAGATCAAGCTGCAATAGCGTTTTTGCCGTAACTGCATTTGCCCTGGCGTTGCCGGGGCTGCAGAAGACAAACCTGTAGTTGCTGTTCAACCTCTAGCCGCCGGTCAATCGTAATCGGTGGCGTGGAAAGGAAAACGAAGATGTCTCTCGGACTGGTCGGCCGCAAAGTCGGCATGACACGGGTCTTCACCGACGATGGCGCTGCCATCCCGGTGACGGTGCTCGATGTCGCGAACAACCGCGTCACGCAGGTCAAGACGCCCGAGACCGACGGCTACTCCGCCGTGCAGGTCACCTATGGCAAGCGCCGCGCCTCGCGCGTCACCAAGGCGCAAGCCGGCCACCTCGCGAAGGCGGGCGTGGAATCGGGCGTGGTGCTGAAGGAATTCACGGTCCCGGCCGATGACCTCGCCAAGTTCAAGGCGGGTGATGTCGTTGGCGTGGACACGTTCACGGTCGGCCAGCTGGTCGATGTGACGGGCACCACGAAGGGCCGTGGCTTCTCGGGTGTGATCCGTCGCCACCACTTCAGCTCCAACCGTGCCTCGCACGGCAACTCGCGTTCGCACAACACGCCGGGCTCGATCGGCATGGCGCAGGATCCGGGCCGCGTGTTTCCGGGCAAGCGCATGGCGGGTCAGCATGGCAACGTCACCCGCACCACGCAGCTCCTGTCGGTCGTCCGTGTGGACACCGCGCGCGGCCTGCTGCTGGTCAAGGGTTGCGTGCCGGGCGCCGACGATGGCCTCATCGTCGTGCTGCCGTCGGTCAAGACGCCGTTGAAGAAGGGGGCCTGACCATGAATCTCAAGCTCATGGCCGGCAACGGCGAGAAGACGGCCACGGTGGCCGGCTCGGACGACCTCTTCAACCGCGATTACAACGAAGCACTCGTGCACCAGCTCGTCATCGCCTACCAGGCGAATGGCCGCCAGGGCACGCGTGCGCAGAAGGGCCGTGCCGACATCAACAAGTCGCACAAGAAGCCCTGGGCGCAAAAGGGTACGGGCCGCGCCCGTGCCGGCCAGGCCAACAGCCCGCTGTGGCGTGGCGGCGGCAAGATCTTCCCGTCGATGCCTGACGAGAATTTCTCGCAGAAGGTCAATCGCAAGATGTACCGCGCTGGCCTCGCATCGATCCTGTCGCAACTGGTTCGCGAAGACCGCCTGTCGGTCATCGAGAACCTGGCCGTCGATTCGCCGAAGACCAAGGCCTTCGCGCAACTCATCAAGTCGTTCGGCCTTACCGGCACCGTGCTGGTCGTCACCGACAACCTGGACGACAACACGTACCTGTCGTCGCGCAACCTGACGAACGTGCTCGTGCTCGAAACCCGCGAAGTCGATCCGGTGAGTCTCGTGCGCTTCAAGAATGTTCTCGTCACCCGCGGCGCGGTCGCTCAGTTCGAGGAGCTACTCGCATGAAATCCCACGCCAGCCACGTGAAGAAATACAGCAACGAGCGCCTGTTGACGCTGTTGTTGGCGCCCATCGTGTCCGAAAAGGGCACGTTCATCGCCGACAAGCACGAGCAGGTGATCTTCCGCGTCGTCCCCGACGCGACCAAGCCCGAAATCAAGGCCGCGGTCGAAATGATGTTCAAGGTGCAGGTGGACAGCGTCCAGGTCTCGGTCGTCAAGGGCAAGGAAAAGCGCTTCGGCCGTTTCATGGGCCGTCGCAGCAACTGGAAGAAGGCCTACGTGTGCCTGAAGCCGGGCCAGGAAATCAACTTCGCGGCGGAGGCCTGACATGGCGCTCGTCAAAGTCAAACCGACATCGGCGGGTCGCCGCTCGATGGTCAAGGTCGTCAACAAGGACCTGCACAAGGGTGCGCCCATCGCGTCCCTGGTGGAGCCCCAGAAACGCGGCTCCGGTCGCAACAACAACGGCCACATCACGATTCGCCACAAGGGCGGCGGGCACAAGCAGCACTATCGCATCGTCGACTTCAAGCGGGGCAAGGACGGCATTCCGGCAAAGGTAGAACGCCTGGAATACGACCCGAACCGCAGCGCGAACATCGCGTTGCTGCTGTATGCAGACGGCGAGCGCCGCTACATCATCGCGCCGCGTGGCGTCGCGGTGGGTGCGCAGCTGATGTCGGGCATTGACGCCGGCATCAAGCCCGGCAACTGCCTGCCGCTGCGCAACATCCCGGTCGGTACGACGGTGCATTGCATCGAGATGCAGCCGGGCAAGGGCGCGCAGATCGCGCGTTCGGCCGGTGCCTCGGTACAGCTGCTGGCGCGCGAAGGCATCTTCGCGCAGCTGCGGTTGCGCTCGGGCGAGATCCGCAAGGTGCACGTCGACTGCCGCGCCGTGATCGGCGAAGTGGGCAACGAAGAGCACAACCTGCGTTCGATCGGCAAGGCCGGCGCCAACCGCTGGCGCGGCATCCGTCCGACGGTTCGCGGCATCAGCATGAACCCGGTGGATCACCCGCACGGCGGACGTTCCAACGGCGGTGGCCATCCGGTCTCGCCGTGGGGCACGCCCACCAAGGGTTACAAGACGCGCAGCAACAAGCGCACGGACCACATGATCGTGCGCCGTCGCCACGCGACCAAGGGATAAGCAAACATGTCACGCTCACTGAAAAAGGGTCCGTTCGTCGACAACCATCTGATGGCCAAGGTGGAAAAGGCGCGCGCGATCAACGACAAGAAGCCGATCAAGACCTGGTCGCGCCGTTCCACCGTCACGCCGGATTTCGTCGGCCTGACGATCGCCGTGCACAACGGCAAGGCGCACATCCCCGTTTATGTGTCGGAAAACATGGTCGGTCACAAGCTCGGCGAATTCGCGCTGACGCGCACCTTCAAAGGCCACTCGGCCGACAAGAAGGTGGCGGCACCCGCGGCGCCGCGGAAGAAGTAAGGAGCCGATGATGGAAACTACTGCAACATTGCGTGGCGTACGCCTGTCGGCCCAGAAGGGCCGCCTCGTCGCCGACCAGATCCGCGGCCTGCCGGTGGATCGTGCGCTGTCCATCCTGACCTTCAGCCCGAAGAAGGGCGCCAAGATCATCAAGAAGGTCCTGGAGTCCGCGATCGCCAACGCCGAGCACAACGACGGCGCCGACATCGACGAGCTCCGGGTCACGACGGTGTACATCGACAAGGGCACGACGTTGAAGCGCACCACCGCACGTGCCAAGGGCCGCGGCAACATCATCGGCAAGCAGAGCTGCCATATCCACGTCGTCGTTGGCGACGGAAACAAGGGAAACTAAGGTCATGGGTCAAAAAATACATCCGACCGGATTCCGCCTTTCCGTCACGCGGAACTGGGGTTCCAAATGGTTCGCGAACAGCAAGAACTTCGCGCCCACCCTCGGCCAGGACATCCGCATCCGCGAATACCTGGGCAAGAAGCTTTCCCACGCCTCGGTGTCGAAGATCACGATCGAGCGCCCCGCCAAGAATGCCCGGATCACCATTCACAGCGCCCGTCCGGGCGTCGTGATCGGCAAGAAGGGCGAAGACATCGAGACGCTCCGCGCTGACCTGCGCAAGATGATGGGCGGCGAAGTGGGCTTGAACATCGAAGAAATCCGCAAGCCGGAAATCGATGCGCAGCTCATTGCCGACTCCATCGCGCAACAGCTCGAAAAGCGGATCATGTTCCGTCGCGCGATGAAGCGCGCGATGCAGAACGCGATGCGCCTTGGTGCCCAGGGCATCAAGGTGATGTCGTCGGGCCGCCTGAACGGTGCGGAAATCGCGCGCCGCGAGTGGTACCGCGAGGGCCGCGTGCCGTTGCATACGCTGCGCGCCGACATCGACTACGGCTTTGCCGAGGCCCGCACGACCTATGGTGTGATCGGCATCAAGGTCTGGGTATTCAAGGGCGAACGGTTGGCGCACGGCGCCGAACCGGTCATGGCACCCGCACCGGCGCCTGACGCGCCGAAGCGTCCGCCGCGCCGACCACCGCCGCCAGGAGCGAAGAATGCTGCAGCCAGCTAGAAGGAAGTACCGCAAGGAACAGAAGGGCCGGAACAAGGGCGTGGCCACCGTCGGTAACAAGGTGAGCTTCGGCGAATTCGGCTTGAAGGCCATCGGTCGCGGCCGCCTCACGGCGCGCCAGATTGAAGCGGCCCGTCGCGCCATGACGCGTCACATCAAGCGTGGTGGCCGCATTTGGATCCGCATCTTTCCCGACAAGCCCATCTCGCGCAAGCCGGCCGAAGTCCGCATGGGCAACGGCAAGGGCAGCCCTGAGTACTACGTGGCTGAAATCGTGCCAGGCAAGGTGCTCTACGAAATGGACGGCGTCGAAGAGTCGCTGGCCCGGGAAGCGTTCGCGCTCGCCTCGGCCAAGCTGCCCATCCGTACGACGTTCGTGCACCGCCTGATCGGCGGCTAAGGATGCGATCATGAAGAAATCCGAAACGAAGAAGGCGCTCGCCGGCAAGACGCCGGCCGAGCTGCAGACGGAGCTGGAGGCGCTGCTACGCGAGCAATTCGGCCTGCGCATGCAGGCAGCCACGCAGCAGCTCACCGACAACTCCAAGCTGAAGACGGTCCGCCGAGGCATCGCCCGCGTGCGCACCATGATCGGCCAACAGGCGGAGCAGGCATCATGACGGAAGAACAAGTCGACGCCGTTGGCGCGGTCCCGGTCCGCAAGGTCCTGGTCCAGACGCTGACCGGTCGTGTCGTCAGCGACAAGATGAACAAGACGGTCACCGTGCTGGTCGAGCGCCGCGTCAAGCACGCGCTCTACGGCAAGATCGTCATGAAGTCGAACAAGCACCACGCCCACGACGAAAACAACGAGTGCAAGGTGGGCGATCTGGTCGAGATCGCCGCCACGCGCAAGCTGTCGAAGACGAAGGCATGGCGCGTGTCGAACATCCTCGAGCGGGCGCAGGTCATCTGATCGGCCCTGGGTGTTGCGGATTCGGCAGAACCATGCCATAATTACCCTCTTTGCGTAGTCGCCGCGGAAGCAGCCGGTGCAGCGCGGGGTAGCTAAGTGGCCCCCGAACCGCAGTACCAGCACCTCGAAGCAAGCAGGGTTCCGCGGCAAGTCTTGTCCCAACCGGACGCTCCTCCCATCCTGGGGTAGCGCCTGCAACGGGATCCAAAACTGGCCGCCAGCCGTATCGCAGTTTCATGGCCGCCGTGCTCCACGCCGCAAGGCAGCGAGCGCTGGCGGATGGCGGATTAAGTTGGAGAGTTAAGCAATGATCCAGATGCAATCGGTGCTGGACGTCGCCGACAACACGGGCGCGCGTTCGGTGATGTGTATCAAGGTGCTCGGCGGCAGCAAGCGCCGGTATGCGCACATCGGTGACGTGATCAAGGTCTCGGTGAAGGATGCCGCGCCTCGCGGCCGCGTGAAGAAGGGCGAGATCTACAACGCCGTCGTCGTCCGTACCCGCAAGGGTGTGCGTCGTCCTGATGGCGCACTGATCCGCTTCGACAAGAACGCCGCCGTCCTGCTCAACGCCAAGCTCGAGCCGATCGGCACGCGCATCTTCGGGCCCGTCACGCGCGAGCTGCGCAACGAGCGCTTCATGAAGATCGTGTCGCTCGCTCCCGAAGTGCTGTAAGGGAATCCGCCATGAACAAGATCAAGAAGGGCGACAGCGTCGTCGTCATCACCGGCCGCGACAAGGGCAAGCGTGGCGATGTGTCGCGGGTCGTCGATGACCGTCACGTGATCGTGAACGGCGTCAACACTGTCAAGAAGCACACGAAGCCCAACCCGATGAAGAACCAGCCGGGCGGCATCGTCACCATGGAAGTACCGATCGACGTTTCCAACGTCGCGATCTGGAACCCAGTGACGCAGAAGGCCGATCGCATCGGCACGCGCATGCTCGAGGACGGCCGCAAGGTCCGCTTCTTCAAGAGCAACGGCGAGCAACTGGTTTAAAGGACATCGAGATGGCCCGCCTGAAAGAGCAGTACACCAAGGAAATCGCCCCGGCGCTGATGAAGCAGTTCGGCTACAAGTCGCCGATGGAAGTGCCGCGTCTCACCAAGATCACGCTGAACATGGGCGTGGGCGAGGCCACCGGCGACAAGAAGATCCTGGACAACGCCGTGGCCGACATGCAGAAGATCGCCGGCCAGAAGCCCGTGGTCACCAAGGCCCGCAAGGCCATCGCCGGTTTCAAGATCCGCGAAGGCTATCCGATCGGCTGCATGGTCACGTTGCGCCAGGAACGCATGTACGAATTCCTCGACCGTTTCGTCACGATCGCGCTGCCGCGTGTCCGCGATTTCCGCGGCATTTCCGGCCGGGCGTTCGACGGTCGTGGCAACTACAACATCGGCATCAAGGAACAGATCATTTTCCCGGAGATCGAGTACGACAAGGTCGACGCTCTCCGTGGGATGAACATCTCGATCACGACCACCGCGAAGAACGACGCCGAAGCTCGCGCGTTGCTCCAAGCGTTCCGTTTTCCGTTCAAGAACTAACGGCCCGCCATGTCCAAACTGTCTGTGATCAATCGCAACGAGAAGCGCAAGATGCTTGTCGCCAAGTTCTCGAAGAAGCGCCTTGCCCTCCAGGCGATCATCGACGACCCCAAGGCTTCGGAAGAGGTTCGTTACGCGGCGCGTCTCAAGATCCAGGCGCTGCCACGCAATTCCAACAAGACGCGGGTGCGCAATCGTTGCGCGCTGACGGGTCGTCCGCGCGGCGTGTACAGCAAGTTCGGCCTCGGCCGCCACAAGCTGCGCGAGTTCGCGATGCGCGGCGAAATCCCCGGCATCGTCAAGGCCAGTTGGTAGCAAACACATATTCGGGTGGTATCGCATGAACATGACTGATCCTATCGCCGACATGCTTACCCGCATCCGCAATGCGCAGATGACGGAAAAAGCCACGGTCGTGATGCCTTCTTCCAAGGTGAAGATCGCCATCGCCAAGGTCCTGAAGGACGAGGGCTACATCGATGGCTTCCTCGTCGCCGGCGAAGAAGCCAAGCCGATGCTGGAGCTGGCGCTGCGTTATTACGCTGGCCGCCCCGTCATCGAGAAAATCGAGCGCGTGTCGAAGCCCGGCCTGCGCATCTACAAGAGCAAGGACGAAATCCCGCGCGTGATGAACGGGTTGGGTATCGCCATCGTGTCGACGTCGCATGGCGTCATGACCGATCGCAAGGCCCGCGCCACCGGTGTCGGCGGCGAAGTGCTCTGCATCGTCGCCTGATCAGGAACGCCAACTATGTCCCGCATTGGTAACAATCCGATCACGCTCCCCGCCAAGGTGGAAGTCACGCTGGCGCCGGGCAAGATCACCGTCAAGGGTCCGCTGGGCGAACTCGTTCGCACCTACGGCGACTCGGTTTCGATCGAACAGGATGGCGAGCAGCTGGTGTTCAAGGCGCGCAACGCCGAAGCCGGTCCGATGCACGGCACCATGCGCGCGCTCGTCGCCAACATGGTCAAGGGCGTCACCGACGGCTTCCAGCGCAAGCTGACCCTCGTTGGTGTCGGCTATCGTGCTGCGGCCGCCGGCGACAAGGTCAACCTCACGCTGGGGTTTTCGCACCCCGTGGTCCACACGATGCCCAAGGGCGTCAAGGTGGAGACCCCGGTGCAGACCGAGATCCTGATCAAGGGCATCGACAAGCAGGCCGTGGGCCAGGTCGCCGCCGAGATTCGCGCCTACCGTCCGCCGGAGCCCTACAAGGGCAAGGGCGTGCGCTACGCCGACGAGCGCGTCGTCATCAAAGAGACGAAGAAGAAATAAGGAATGGTCATGGACAAGAAACAAGCCCGTAACCGCCGTTCGCGCCAGACCCGTGTCCGTATTGCCCTGCAGCGTGCGACGCGCCTGGTTGTAATCCGCTCGAACAGCCACATCTATGCCCAGATCATCGCGCCGGATGGCGACCGTGTCCTGGCCAGTGCCTCGACGGTGGAAGCCGACGTGCGCAAGGACGGCAAGTCCGGTGGCAACAAGGCCGCCGCTGTTGTCGTCGGCACGCGCATCGCCGAAAAGGCCAAGGCACTTGGCATCGAAGCGGTGGCGTTCGACCGTTCAGGTTTTCGATATCACGGCCGCGTGAAAGCGCTGGCCGATGCAGCCCGCGAAGGCGGCCTCAAGTTCTGATGCCGCGTTTCCACGCGCACGTAGATACCAGGTAAACCATGGCCCAACAACGCTCCAATTCGCGTAATCAGC
>JBBQEY010000010.1:0-34611 GCA_038321425.1 Burkholderiales bacterium
ATAGAGTTCGCTGACGAATCCTTCCGACTGCAGTTGCGCGTACCGGAGCGCCGACGTCTGGTAGATGGGTACCGTGCGCTGCAGCTTGCTCTGCATGGCCATCGCCGCCTGCAGATCCTGCGCGATGCGCTGGACCGCTGAAGCTTCGTGGGCAAGGGCATCGTCGAAGGCGCGCCGGTTGGCGGTGAATTGCGCAGCGGCACGCGCGAAGAGGTCAGCCGGATCGGCGGGATACATGGCGAACACTGCGCCCGAGAGCTCGGCGTCAATGCGGCGCAGCTGCAGCGTGCCGCGGGCGAGTTCGGTGCGCAACGCGCGGGTATCGGCCTCGAGGAGATCGGGCTCGAGGCGGAGCAGCAACTGTCCCGGCAGCACCGACTGGCCCTCGACGACGGCAATCTCGGCCACGATGCCGGCCTCCGTCGGCTGGACGATCTTGAGACTGGTGCGCGGCACCAGTTTGCCGTTGGCAACGGCAACGATGTCGAGCGACCCGAGCGCCAGCCACAACACACCCAACCCGACCAGCGCCGTGACCCCATACAGCAGATGTCTCGACAGCGGCGACGGCGGATGCTCGACCAGCCGCAGGGGATCGGCATGAAAGGTACCCGCGCTGCGGGCGGATGGCGGGCGCTGCTTCTCAAGGCTGCCTGAGGCCATGGCATCGGTGCAACAGCGGGATGCGAGCGCCCCGGGCGTCCGGCGGTGTCACCGTTGTGCCGCGCTGCCGGGCCACGGCGCAGCGGTGCGGCCATCGGACTGCAGCGCGTTCCCATCGGTCTGCAACCACTCAGGCGGGCGCCATGCAACGTCGGTACCGGACACTTCGTCAGCATCGTAATCGGCACTGTTGGCCGCGAGTGCATCGGCGATGTCGGCATCGGTCAGCGCATCGGAGGCGGCGTATTCGGCGGCAGCCGTGGCTTGCGGCACATCCGGAGCTTCAAGCACGCCAGCGAATGCGTCGATGGCTTGCTGCGCGCGCGCGGGGTCGATCGCTTCGAATGCACTGTCTGGCGAAAGTAGCAGACGGGCCAGCGCCGTATCGAAGTCGAAGGCCTCCGCGGTGCCGGCGCTATCACCATCGCTGCCATTGCCATCATCGCCCGGGGCATCGGACAAGGTACCGTTACCGGCGTCGGCCGTGGAGGAGGAAGTCGCGGCAGTGGCGGCATCGGCGGGAACATCCCCTGACGAGGTGCCCTGATACGGCGCGGTGTCGCCGTAGTGGATCGTCGGGGACAGGTTGGCATCCTGGCCGGATCGGTCGGTCGTCACATCCGCGGCAAGCGCGTTGCCGGCCTGTGCGTCCGTGGCTTCCGCGGATGCAGCATCGTCGAGCCCGGCCAGCGAAATGCCGAGGTCGCCGTTGGTCCAGGCTTCGATGGTGATCGAGTCGGCAGCCGATGCATCGGCGGCGGTTGAACGAATGGTCAGCGTCCCGGTGCCGCCGTCGATGTCATCGAAATCCATGGCGTAGCGGCCGTCGGCAGTCGTCCATGCATCTCCGGCCTGCGCCATCGATCCCGACACCGCAATGCCGTCAATGACGATTTCGCCGAGGCCATCGGTATCGGCGACAGTGTCGTGGCCATCGCCGGCATCGAACGCGTAGACGTCGCGTCCGGTCCCGCCTTCGAGGCGGTCATCGCCACCACCACCTGTAAGCACGTCGTCACCCGATCCACCGGCGAGAACATCGCGGCCCCCGCCGCCGTCAAGCTCGTCCGCACCGCGATTGCCAAGCAACTGATCGTTGCCGGCACCACCCAGTACAACATCGTCGCCGTCGCCGCCTTCGAGGCGGTCGGCGCCCGCGCCGCCGCGGAGCGTGTCGTCGCCGGCCCCGCCGTAGATACGATCGGTGCCGTTGCCACCACGCAACGTCTCGGCGGTGGAATTGCCGAAGATCACCTGATGGCTCACGGCCGAGGCGTCGGTGCCCTGCAGGTTGATGACCAATGGCTTGCCGTCGGCACCGACGTGGCCGTGGTCGGTGAACGTCCAGCCTTGCGCACTTTGGAGCGATGGTTCGGCCTCCGCGTTTTCCGCGTTGTGCCACGCCATGAACTTGCCGCGATCGGCGAGCCACGCGTCGCTCAGCAGCGCCTCGCCGGTGTCGGGGTCGAAGCGATCGAGGTGGCCGTCGGCGTTGACGGCCGCGTAGAGGCTGCGATTGCCTACCCGCGCAAACGGCTGCATCTGTTCCAGCGCGTAACGGTAACCGATGTCGGTGGCCGCAAGTTCAGCGAGTTCGGCGCCCGTCTTGCCATGGAGGTCGACCACGTTGGCGCGATGCGCGGCATCGTCGATGAGGCGGTCAACTGCGCCCACATCCTGGCGGGCGGACTGAATGGCGGCACGCGCATCGACTTGCAGCGCCGACGTTGCGGCGGTGCTGTCGCCCACAGGCCCCGCACCGGCGGGCCGCCACCCGGCCGGCGCGCCAGGTGGCGCGAGGATCGTACCCGCCGTGAGACCGGCGAGGATTTCGTCCATCGGCACGCCTGCCCACACCGCCGTGAGATACGGGATGGGCAGGCCCTGTCCGGTGGGCGCGGATGCGACGTTGCTTTCGTTGACCATGACCGCTCCTCGTAAAGGTGGCCTTGGCGAGGTGGTCGCGACGAAGGCCGGAAACTACCGGTGCGCGGCGACGACGACGGGCCTTGCGGCCAGGTGAGGATGCATCGCGGATGCCGGGCAGGCACTCAGGATGAACGAAACACGTGGCGCTTGCATTCATCCGTTTGGATGAATTGCACGGCCCTGATCGACGTGCTACGCGCGGCGCATCAATGCGGCTTGCGCTCCGCATCGCGTCGCTGCAAGTGCAGGGCGGCCTTCACCAGCAGGTGCGCGGAAATGGGGGCGGTGAGGAACAGGAACAGCGTGATCAGGAACTCGTGCACGGAGAACCCGGACCCGCGCACCGTGAAGTTGAGCGCCGACGCAATCAGCACGCCACCCACGCCCAACGTCGTGGCCTTGGTGGGCCCGTGGATGCGCTTGTAGAAGTCGCCGAGCTTGGCAAGGCCCCACGATCCGATCAGCGCAAAGGCCGCGCCGGTCAGCAGCAGCAGCGTCACCAGCACGTCGGCCCACAGTGGCAAGGTCGAGACCGCATTCATTCGATGATATCCCCGCGCACGATGAACTTGGCCAGCGCCACGGTGCCGATGAAACCCAGCATTGCCACCAGCAGCGCCGCCTCGAAGTAGAGCGCGGTATCGAAGCGGATGCCGAGCAGCACCAGCATCGCGATCGTGTTCACGTACAGCGTGTCCAGCGCGAGGATGCGGTCGGGCCAGCCGGGGCCACGGACCAGGCGATAGACGTTGAGCAGCATGGCCAGCGCAAAGGCCGCCGCGATCCACGGGATTACAGTGGCGGTCATCCGAAGATCTCCTGCAGCGGCGCCTCGTAACGAGACTTGATCGACGCCACCAGCGCATCGGCGTCGTCGATGTGGAGTGCGTGGACCAGCAGATGCGAGCGGTCAGTCGCCACGTCGGCTGTCAGCGTGCCGGGAGTCATCGTGATGATGCCGGCCAGCAGTGTGATCGCCCAGTCGTCGGTGAGCGCCAGCGGCACCTCGATGAAGCCGGAATTGATGGCGTCCTCCGGGCCCAGCACGCGCCGCGCCACGTCGATGCTGGAGGTGACGATATCGGCCATTACGATCAGCGCCAGGCGAGCGGCCACGCCGGGACGATGCAGCGCCGGCCACGCGCCCGGGACGATTTTGGTGGTCGCCCACGGGATCACCGTAGCCAGCACGACGCCCAACACGACGTGCCCGGGCGCCACCGTGTTATGCAGCGCCAGCCACACCAGCCAGAGCACGGCGGAGAGCCACGGATGCGGCAGCAGGCGGCGCATCAGTGTTCCTTCCCGGGTGGCGGCACCGGCGTGGTCCCCAGCACCGCATCGATGTAGAGGCTGGGCTGCGCCAGCTGCCTGGCGGTGGCCGTCGCGTAGCGGGTCGCGGGGACCGCCAGCACCATCCACGCCAGCGACGCGACCAGCAGGACCGCGATGCCCGCAGCCGACGGCCACGACAAGTCCGGCGCGACGCCGGTCGCGGGCTGCGTGTTCCAGAACACGAGGCTGCCGGCGCGTGCCAGCACATACAGCGCGAGCAAGCCGCTGCCCAGCAGCGCGGTCCAGAACCACGCGGCGCCGGGCGCGTTTACGGTGGCCGACAGCATCAACACCTTGCCGACGAAGCCGGCCAATGGCGGCAGGCCGACGGCCGCGCCGGCGCCGACGACGAACAGCGAACCCAGCAACACCGGCTGCGCCACCGCGGGGCCGATGGCAAAGTGATCTTCGATGACACCGCGCTGCAGGCCAATCGCATGCACCAGCAGGAACAGCAATGCCATCGCCAGAGCGCTGTGGACCATGTAGAAGAGCGCGCCGGCCAACGCATGCTCGCCCAATGTTGAAGCTCCCACCAGTGTGCCGGTGGAGACGAGCACGAGGCTGCCGATCAGCGTGGTGAGGCGCACCGACGACAACGCGGAAAACGCGCCGAAGGCCACCGTGAAGATTGCCATCGCGAAGATGGCTTCCGCGCCCCAGCCGGTGAGCGCTGCTTCACCCGCGCCGAACAGCAGCATCGACGTACGCACCACGCCGTAGAAGCCCACCTTGGTCATGATCGCAAACAGCGCCGCCACGGGGCCGGGCGCCGCGCCATACGTCGCTGGCAGCCAGAAGCCCAGTGGCAGAACCGCCGCCTTGATGCCGAAAACCACCAACAGCAACAGCCCGGCTGCCTGCGCCAGGCCCTGGTCGTGCGCGGGTAGTTGTTGCAGCCGGAGCGCGAGATCGGCGAAGTTGAGCGTACCCGTGACGCCATACAAGAGGGTGGCCGCCAGCAGGAACAACGCCGAGCCGACCAGGTTGATGACCACGTAGTGCATGCCGGCACGCAGCGCACGCGCGCCCGCGTCGTGTAGCAGCAGCGCATACGAGGCGACCAGCAGCACCTCGAAGAACACGAACAGGTTGAAGAGATCGCCGGTGAGAAATGCTCCATTGAGCCCCGCCAGCTGGATCTGGAAAAACGCCTGGAAGTGCGGGCCGCGCCACGCCAGCGCGACCGACGCAAGCAGGCTTGCGAGCGCCACCACCGCGGTCAGCAGCAGCAACATCGCGGCCAGGCGATCGAGCACCAGCACGATGCCGAAGGGCGCCTTCCAGTTGCCGACCAACGTGACCGCGATCGTTTCCGTATCGGCCACCCGCACCAGTGCCACTGCAACTGCCAGCAACGACAACGTGGACAGCAGCGACAGCGGCAGCTGCCAACTCGGCCGCCAGCGCTCGCACAGCAGCATGACCGCCGTCATCAGCAGCGGCAGCACGACCGGAACGACGAGCCAGGGCGCGTTCACTCCGGGGGCCGCTTCGCCAGCGCGCCGGACGCCGGAAGCACCGGATCGCAGGCATCGCTGTCATTGACAAAGCGGGACTTCAGCGCCAACACCAGCACCAGCGCAGTCATCGCGAACGCAATCACGATGGCGGTCAGCACCAGTGCCTGCGGCAACGGATCGGCGTAGTGGGCCAGCGTGGCCGGCACCCCGGGGCGCACGATCGGCGGCGCCTCGAACGCCAACCGCCCCATCACGAAGATGAACGCGTTGACCGCATAGGAAAGCAGCGTGAGGCCGAGCACCACGTCAAAGGTGCGCGCGCGCAGGCAGAGCCACACGCCGCATGCGGTCAGCACGCCCAGCGCCGAGGCAACCCCCCACGCGGTCATGGCGGATCGCCTCCGGCCCGGCCATCGGGCAGCAGGCCGGGCGCCATCGTAGCGAGCATCGCGCCGCCCACC
Organism: Burkholderiales bacterium; assembly: GCA_038321425.1. Classification (GTDB taxonomy): domain Bacteria; phylum Pseudomonadota; class Gammaproteobacteria; order Burkholderiales; family Casimicrobiaceae; genus VBCG01. The sequence continues at coordinate 5,852 of JBBQEY010000010.1, forward strand.
ACCGTCATGAACACGCCGAGATCGAAGAACATCGCACTGGCCAACGGCACCTCGCCCACGAGCGGCAGCACCGGGTGGAGGAAGGTGCTGGTGAGGAATGGGTAGCCGAACAGCGCGCTGCCGACGCCGGTCAGTCCCGCCATCAGCAGGCCCCCGGCAATCCACGGCTGCCACACCAGTTGCTGCGGGGCGAGGATGGGCCGTCCGCCTCCCGCGATGCGCACGACCACCAGACCCACGGCCAGCGTGAGTCCCGCGACGAATCCGCCGCCGGGCAGGTTGTGGCCGCGCAGCAGGAGGTACACGGCCACGATGGCTGCCAGCGGCAGCAGCGTGCGCGCAATGGTACGCACCAGCATTGGATTCCAGGGTCCGGCAGGGCCTGCCTCCGCCGCGTGGCCGCGTATCCGGAAATTCCAGAGCAATGCATAGGCGAGAAGCGCGGCCACGCCCAGCACCGCGATTTCGCCCAGCGTGTCGAGGCCGCGGAAGTCCACGATGATCACGTTCACCGCGTTGGTACCCCCGCCCTCCGGCAAGGCCCGGTCGAGGTAGAACGGCGAGATGGAACGCGATGGCCGCGTCATCACCGCATGCGCGATCAGCGTCACGCCCGCCCCCGACGCGAGAGCCAACACGGTGTCCCGCCAGCGCCACCACACGCCTGGCTCCGGTGGTGACGTCGGCGGCAGGAAATGCAGCACCACGACCATGAGCGATAGCGTCGCAATCTCGACCAGCAACTGCGTCAATGCAAGATCGGGCGCTGACAACAGCACGAAGCCGATACTGATCGCGAGGCCCGTCACGCCCAGCAGTAGCAACGCGACGAAGCGGTAGCGATGGCACGCGACGACGCCGATGGCACCACCCACGGCCAGCAGCCACAGTAACGGACCCAAGGCAAAGGGGGCCTCGCCCAGTGGCCCGACGGCCGGACCGGGATCGCCGATGCCGAGTCGCAGCAGCGGCCACGCCATCGCGGCGATGGACGTGGCAAAAATCCAAGCCAACGCGCCCGGCAAGGTACTGTCCGGTGAAATGGCGATGAAACGACGGCCACTGCGCTCGAGGATCCGCATCGTGCGGTCGAATACCCGCTTGCCGCTCATCGGGAGCTGCGCGATCGTGTGCAGATTGACCGTCTTCTGCAGCGCGAAGTACAACGCCACGCCCGCTGCCAGCGCGATAGTGCTCATCAGCAGCGGCACGTTGAAGCCATGCCACAACGCGAGGCTGTACTCGGGTACCTGGTCTCCCAACGCCCCGCGCGCCGCCACTGCCAGTATCGGACCGATGGAGAGCGCCGGCACGATGCCCACCGCCAGGCACACGACGACAAGGATCTCCACGGGTATGCGCATCCAGCGTGGTGGCTCATGCGGCGTGCGCTCCAGCCCCACCGGCTCGCCGTTGAAGAACACGTCATGGATGAAGCGGACGGAGTACGTCACCGCAAGCGCCGCCGCGACGACCGCAACGAGCGGCACCAATACTGCGAAAACCGGATGTCTATCGAGTTGCAACGTTTCCGCGAAGAACATCTCCTTCGACAGGAAGCCGTTCAACAGCGGTACGCCGGCCATCGCGCTCGAGGCCACCATCGCCAGCGTGGCGGTGATCGGCATCGCGTGCCACAGGCCGTTCAGCTGGCGCATGTCGCGCGAGCCGGTCTCGTGGTCGATGATGCCTGCCGCCATGAATAACGAGGCCTTGAAGGCGGCATGATTCAGGATATGAAAGATGCCGGCCACGACCGCGAGCGGCGAGTCGAGCCCGAACAGCAACGTGATGAGCCCGAGGTGGCTGATCGTCGAGTAGGCGAGCAACCCCTTCAGGTCCTGCTGGAAGATCGCGAACGCCGCGCCCAGCGTCAGCGTGACGAGGCCGGTGCCGGCCACCAGGTAGAACCACAAGTCGCTGCCGCCCAGCGCGGGATACAGCCGCGCCAGCAGGAACACGCCCGCCTTCACCATCGTGGCCGAATGCAGGTAGGCCGACACCGGCGTGGGCGCCGCCATTGCATGCGGCAGCCAGAACTGGAACGGGAACTGCGCCGACTTGGCGAAGGCACCCAGCAGGATCAGCACCAGTGCCACCGGATAGAGCGGATCGGCGCGTATTGTCGCGCCGGAGGCCAGCACGACATCGAGCGAATAGCTGCCCGTGATGTGCCCCAGCACCACCACGCCGCCCAACAGGCATAGGCCACCGGCACCGGTGACCGTTAGCGCCATCCTGGCCCCCTGCCGCGCGTCGGCGCGATGGCGCCAGAAGCCGATCAGCCGGAACGACGTGAGGCTGGTCAGCTCCCAGAACACCACCAACAGGATCAGGTTGTCGGCAAGCACGATGCCCAACATCGCGCCCATGAAGGCCAGCAGGTACGCGAAGAAGCGCGCCGGCGGATCGTCGTCCGCCAGGTAGTACCGCGCATAGAGCACCACCAGCGCACCGATCGCCAGGATGATGCCGGCGAAGGTCCACGCCAGACCATCCATCCTGAAGCCGAAGGTCACGCGCGGAAACCATTCGACGCCGGCGCGCAGGATGTCGCCCGCGAACACGGCGGGCGCCGTCAGGCCCAGCAGCGCGCATCCCGAAAGTGCTGTCAGCCCGGCAATCCACGCCACGGCATTGCGTGACTGATTCGACTGCAGCGCGCACAGCAGCGACGCCGCGAAGGGCAGCAGGACCAGCGCGAAGAGCGTCACGGCAACGCCCGCCCAGCCCGCGTCAGCTCAGCACCAGGATGTGCACGCGAAACGGCCCGTGCGCACCCAACACGATGGTCTGCTCGATGTCGCCGGTGCGCGACGGCCCGGAGATCATGTTCACGGCGCGCGGCATCACCTCTCGCTCGCGGCGGATCAGCGCAAACGCATCCTCCATGCCGGGCACCACGCGATCGGCACGCAATACCGCGATATGCGTGTCGGGCAGCAACGCGGAGGCCGATGGCGTGTCGGCGCCGGTAGTGAAGACGAGCGTACCGGTCTCGGCGATGGCGCACATGCAGCCGGTGATGCCGAGGCGATCGTTGCCGAGCGTGGGCCGCGCTTCGATCTGCAAGCCGGCGCCCGGCCAGTCGAGGCCGGCGAACTCGGGCCAGCACACGCCCTGCCGCGATTGCTGCGCGGCCAGCGCAGGCGGCAGCACCAGGGCGTCGATGTAGCGCGCCACGGCCGCCGGGATATCCGCCACGCTGGCAATGGATTCGACCGTGCTAGCCATGTCGGTGGCGCGCCGCCGGAAATGCGCGACGAGATCGTCCGGCCGGGTGGGACGCGGGCCCTGCGTGTGCGCTGCCACGTAGGCCTCCGCGGCCGCGCGCGCAGCACCACGGTCGCCTTCGTGCCGCAGCGCGCGGCGCACGCGGCCCAGGACGGCATCGCGCGAGGCCCGGTTGTCGGCGATAGCCATTGGACCTACGCGCCCTTGCGCACGAAGGCAGCCAAACGTTCGGTGCCGCGCTCGATCGCGTCATTGGAGGCGGCATAGGAAAAGCGGATGTGCTGGCCATCGCCGGGCACGCGCCGCCCGAAATGAATGTCGGCCAGAACCGCAATGCCGGCTTCGTGCAGCAGCCGCTTGCGGAAGACTTCCGAGTCGGCGCAGCCCGTCATCCGGCAGGCCTCGGTGACATTGGGCCATGCATAGAATGCGCCGCCCGGCAACGCGCAGGTGATGCCGGGAATGGCATTCAACCGCGACACGATCAGGTCGCGGCGCGAAAGGAAGCTCGCGCGCATCGCGTCGGCGGCATCCTGCGGACCGGTGAGCGCGGCCACGGCAGCCCACTGCGAGATCTGCGATGCGCAGGATTCGGTATTGGTGATCCAGCGCGTGAATACCGGGGCCAGCGCCTTGTTGGCGACGTAGCCGATGCGCCAGCCCGTCATCGCCCACGTCTTCGACGCGCCATCGCTGATGATCGTGCGTTCGAGCATGTCCGGCCGCGTGGCCAGCGAATCGAAGCGGCCATCGTAGACGAGGCGCGAGTAGATCTCGTCGGCAAACACCCAGACCTGAGGATGCCGGCGGAGGATCTCGGCGATCGTGTCGAGATTCTCGCGATCGAGGATGCCGCCGGTGGGGTTCTGCGGCGTATTGAGGATGAGGAGTCGTGTCTTCGGCGTGATCTTCGACTCGAGTTCCGCCGGATCGAAGGCGAAGCCGCGCGACTCGCGGAGGAAAATGGGTACGGGAACCGCGCCGTTGGCGGCAATCTGCGACTCGTAGATCGGAAACCCGGGCACTGGATAGATCACCTCGTCGCCCACGCCGTAATCCGTGACCGAGGCGATCGTGTAGGCGATGAAAGGTTTGGCCCCGGCACCCACGACAACTTCCTCGGGCGCGATCTTCAAGCCCCGGCGCGACCCCAGGTCGTGCGCCGCGGCGGTACGCAATTCGTCGATGCCGGCGCTGGGCGTGTAGCCATGCTTGCCGCCCTTGATGGCCGCGATGGCGGCGTCCTGCACGTTCACCGGCGTCGGGAAATCGGGCTGGCCGATGCAGAAGGAAATGATGTCCTTGCCGGTGCGGATCAGCGCATTGACCTCCGCCAGCACGACGAAGGCATTTTCAGTGCCGAGCGACTCGGCGCGACGGGAAATGCGCGGCAACGCGAGATTGCCGCCGTGGCTGTTTTGATCCCCCCGAACGGCGCTGCGCGCCGCTCCCCCCAGGGGGCGCGTGCCTTGAGGCGGCTCTGCGGCACTCATTTGTTGATGACTCCTTTGTTGCGTTGACGTTGCGCGTACAGATCGCGGAAGGTGCGGCCCGAGGGAGCTGGCATGTCGCGGCCGTCGGTCCAGCCACCTCCGAAGGGCAGCCGCCGAATCATGCCGTGGGCGTCGGCACGCCGGTGCAGCATGCGCATGCCAAGCCGCGACGCGTATGCGTAAAGTCCGGGGCGCGCGGCCAACCACGCCCACAGCTTGATGCCCGTGCGTTCGTGCCACGGCCGGAGATCCTCGGCGAACTCCCGCTCGCGCAGCTTGCGCTGCAGGTCCGGCAAAGGAATCTTGACGGGGCACACGACGCCGCACTGGTTGCACAAAGTGGACGCGTGCGGAAGATCGAGCGCGTTCTCGAGGCCCACGTACATCGGCGTGAGGATGGAGCCGATGGGCCCGGGGTACACCCAGCCATAGGCGTGCCCGCCGACGTTCTGGTAGACCGGGCAGTGATTCATGCAGGCGCCGCAGCGGATGCAGCGCAGCGCCTCGCTGACGTCGCTGCCCAGGATCTCGCTGCGGCCGCTGTCCACGATGATGAAATACATGTGGTCCACGCCGTGGAACTCGCCTTCGCCCTTGGGGCCGGTGAGGACGTCGACGTAGTTGGAGATCGACTGGCCGGTCGCCGAGCGCGGCAAGAGCCGCATCAGCGTGGCGACATCCTCGAGCGTCGGAACGATCTTTTCGATGCCGGAGATGGCGACATGCACGCGGGGCAGCGTGGTCGTCAGCGTCGCGTTGCCTTCGTTGGTGACGAGCACCACCGAACCGCTTTCCGCGACGAAGAAATTGCCGCCGGAAATGCCCATCCCGGCGGTCAGGTAGTGCTGGCGCAACACGCCACGGGCCTCGAGGCACAGCTCCTCGACCCCCGTCTTGCGCGGCGTACCGTGCTTGGCGTGGAAGATCTCGGCGACTTCTTCCTTGCTCTTGTGCAACGCCGGGCCGACGATGTGCGACGGCGGCTCGTAGTCGTTGAGCTGCAGGATGTACTCACCCAGATCGGTCTCGACCACGGTGAGGCCGGCCGCCTCGATCGCATGGTCGAGGGCCGACTCCTCCGACACCATCGACTTGCTCTTGATGATCTTGCGCACGTCATGGCGCGCAGCGATCTCCAACACCAGCGTGTTGATCTCGGCGGGCGTCTGCGCGTAGAGCACCGTGGCACCGCATGCCACCGCATTGCGTTCGAACATCTCGAGCCAGACATCGAGGTCGTCCAGCGCGCGCTGGCGAATGGCCCTGCCCGCTTCGCGCGTCGCTTCGAAATCCTCGAGCTCGCCGATGGCGGCCAGGCGCTTGGCGACGAACTTGCCCTTGATCTTGCGGAGGTTGCCCTGCAGCACCGCGTCATTCAGCTTGACGTGCGCCCGCTCGCGGAAATACATCGAGGCAACTTGCATGGCGTCCTCAGCCTGGCGCGTCGGCGGTGGAGCCAGCCAGCACTTCCGCGATGTGCATGACGCGGGTCGTCGTGTCGCCACGTCGGCGCATCCGGCCCTCGATGTTGAGCATGCACCCAAGATCGCCCAGCACCACGGTCTGCGCACCCGAGTTGGCGACGTGCTGGCACTTGTTGTCGGCAAGCCGCGACGAGATCTCGCCGAACTTGATCGAGAATGTGCCGCCAAAGCCGCAGCAGGTTTCGCACTCCGCCATCTCGGCCAGCTTCACGCCGGGCATCGTGGCCAGCAGCGTGCGCGGCTGCGACTTCACACCCATTTCACGCAACCCCGCGCAGCAGTCGTGATAGGTGACGGTGCCGGCATAGGTGCCCGGCACTTGGCGCACCTTGAGCACATTGACCAGAAAATCGGTGAGTTCGTACGTGCGCGCCGCCAGTGCCTGCACACGTTCGAGCATCGCGGCATCGGTGGCAAAGAGCTCGGCGTAATGGGTGCGGACCATGCCACTGCAAGACCCGGACGGGGCCACGATGTAGTCGCAACCTTCGAACTCGCCGACGAACTTGCGCGCCAGGATGATGGCGTCCGCGCGGTCGCCGGAGTTGTACGCAGGCTGCCCGCAGCACGTCTGGCTGGCAGGCACGACCACGTCCGCGCCCGCGGCTTCCAGCAGCTGCAGCGCCGCAAAGCCGACCGACGGACGCATCAGGTCGACAAGACAGGTGACAAAGAATCCGACGCGCATGGTGGTGACCCGAATGACCGCGCGATCTTAGCACGCGGCTGGTGCACGGCCCGCGCGCGCCGCGGCCCTAGTGGCCTGTAACAGAGCACTAGTAGTACTGCGACTGCACCAACGCGACCGCGCAGAGCCCCATCAGCGGCTGCGGCAGGATGCCGAACACCAGCAACGACAGCCCGTTGGCCGACAGCAGCACGCGTGTGTCCTTCCGGGACTCGATCGGTGACGTGTCCACCGGCTCGTCGAAGTACATGAGCTTGACGATGCGCAGGTAGTAGAACGCCCCGATCAGCGCGGCGAGCACGCCCACCACCGCCAGCCACACATAGCCCGCGTTGATGGCCGCCTGCAGTACCAGGAGCTTGCCGTAGAACCCGATCGTGGGCGGCATGCCGGCCAGCGAGAACATCACCAGCAGCATGACGAACGCCCACCACGGCGAACGCTGGTTCAACCCCTTCAGGTCATCGATCTGGTCCGCCTCGAAGCCGCGCCGGGACAACAGCAGCATCACGCCGAAACCGGCCAGCGTGGTCAGTACGTAGGCGACGATGTAGAAGAGCGCGGCCGAGAACCCGGTCACGTCGCCCGCCATGAAGCCCATCAAAACGTAGCCCATGTTGGCGATCGACGAATAGGCCAGCATCCGCTTCAGGTTGGTCTGCGCAATGGCGACGATGTGGCCGAGTGTCATCGACAGCACGCACAGCACGATCAGCATGCCCTGCCAGTTGCCCTCCGCGCCGCCCAGCGCACCCGCCAGCAGCCGCAGGATCATCGCGAACGCCGCGAACTTGGGCGCGGAACCGATCAGCAGCGTGATGGCCGTGGGAGCGCCCTGGTACACGTCGGGCACCCACATGTGGTACGGGACGGCACCAAGCTTGAACGCGATGGCCGACACGATGAAGACCACGCCCAACACCAGGAGCACCGGATTATCGGTGCGGCCCAGCACCGCCTGCGTCACCCCGTCGATCTGCAGGGTGCCCGTGGCGCCGTAGATCATCGACATGCCATAGAGCAGGAAGCCCGACGCCAGCGCGCCCAGCACGAAGTACTTCATCGCGGCTTCGACCGGCGCCGTTTCGTCGCGCTGGATGGCCACCAGCGCATAGAGCGACAGCGACATCAGCTCGAGGCCGAGATATAGCGTGACGAAGCTGTTGGCCGTGATCAGCACCTGCATGCCGAGCAGCGCGAACAGGATCAGCACGAAAGTCTCGCCGCGGAAGAGGTCGCGCTCGGTCATGTAGGTGCGCGAATAGAAGAGGACGAGCGACACGGCGACAAAGCTGAAGAGCCGCAGGAAATCGGCGATCAGGTCGTCAATGACGAGGTTGTGGAACACCCGCACCGCATCGATGTGCATCGTCGTCAGCGTGAGGCACAGGGCCAGCAGCAGTGCGAACTGCGTCAGCCAGTACGACACATGCCGCCGGTTGTCCGGCAGGAAGAGATCGACCAGCAGGATGATCGAAGCGGCGGTCAGGATGACCACCTCCGGCAGCACCGCCATCAGGTTCAGCAGCATCGGGGTCATGGCGCGGGGATCTTGCTCTTGGCGACGTGCGCGAGAAGGTCCACGACAGACACGTGCATGACATCGATGAAGGGCTTGGGCCAGATGCCCATCACCAGGATGGCCACGGCGACCGTGCCGAGCAGCCAGAATTCGCGGCGCGAGAGGTCCTTGAGTGCGGCCACATGCGCATTGGCCACAGCACCGAAGATCACGCGCTTGTACATCCACAGCGTGTATGCGGCGCCGAGGATCAGCGAGATGGCCGCGGCAAAGCCCAGCCAGAAGTTCACCTGCACGGCCGCTAGGATCACCATGAATTCGCCGACGAAGCCGGAGGTGGCCGGCAGTCCGGAATTGGCCATTGCAAAGAACATCATGAAGGCGGCGAACTTGGGCATCGTGTTCACGACGCCGCCGTAGTCCGCAATCATCCGCGTGTGCATACGGTCGTACATCACGCCCACGCACAGGAACATGGCGGCGGAGACGAAGCCGTGCGACACCATTTGGGCCAGGCCACCCTCGACGCCCAGCTGGTTGAACAGGAAGAAGCCCAGCGTGACGAAGCCCATGTGCGAGATCGACGAGTAGGCGATCAATTTCTTCATGTCCGTCTGCACCAACGCCACGAAACCGATGTAGACGATGGCGATCAGCGAGATCGTGATGACGAACGGCGCCAGATAGTGACTGGCATCCGGTACGATCGGGAGGATGAAGCGGACGAATCCGTAGCCACCGATCTTGAGCGTGATCGCCGCCAGCACGACCGAGCCGCCGGTCGGGGCCTCGGTATGGGCGTCGGGCAGCCAGGTGTGGACCGGCCACATCGGCACCTTGACCGCGAACGCGGCAAAGAACGCGATGAAGATCATCATTTGGGTGGCCAGCGACAACGGCAGCCGGTACCAGTCCTCCAGCGCAAACGTGGCGGTCTGCTGGTACAGGTAGATGAAGGCGACCAGCATCAGCAGCGACCCCAGCAGCGTGTACAGGAAGAACTTGATCGCGGCATAGACGCGGCGCTCGCCGCCCCATACGCCGATGATCAGGTACATCGGGATCAACATTGCCTCGAAGAACACGTAGAACAGAATGCCGTCCAGCGCCGCGAAGGCGCCGTTGATGAGACCCGACATGATGAGGAACGCCGCCATGTACTGCGCCACGCGCGACTGGATGACCTCCCAGCCCGCCCACACGACGAGCAGCGTCGTGAAGCTGTTGAGAAGGATGAACAGCACGGAGATGCCGTCCACGCCCAGGTGGTAGTAGATATCAAAGTACGGGATCCAGTCGCGGCGCTCGACGAACTGCATGGCGGAAGTTGTATTGTCGAAGTGCGTGTACAGCGGGATCGTGACGAGGAAGCCGGCCAGTGCGCCCAGCAGCGCGATCCAGCGCGCGTTGCCGGCGTCGCGATCGCGGCCGAGCACCAGCACGGCCACGCCGCCGATGACCGGTACCCAGATCGCAAGGGAAAGATACGAGGACATGATCGATCTAGCGGATGACCCACCACGTCAACAGCGCGAAGAGGCCGATGATCATCGTGAAGGCGTAGTGATAGACGTAACCCGATTGCAGCTGGCGAAGCACGGACGCCAGCCACCCCACTGCGCGCGCGGAACCATTGACCAACAAGCCGTCGATCAGCATGCGGTCACCGACCTTGAACAGCGCGCCGCCGATGCGTCGCGCGCCGCCGGCGAAGAACCAGTCGTTGAACTTGTCGAAGTAGTACTTGTTGTCGAGCAGCGTGTACAGGAAACCCGCCCGCGCCTTGAGCCGGGCCGGCAGCGCCGGGTTGACGAGATAGCAATACCACGCGGCGGCGATGCCGGCGACGGCGAGCCAGAACGGCAGACTCAACACGCCGTGCTGGATGAACGCGGCAACGCCGTGCCACTCGTCCTTCAGCTTCCACATGACGGCATGGGACTCGCGCACGACGATCGCGTTACCGAAGAAATCACCGAAGAGCATGGGCTCGATGGTCGCAAAACCCGCGAAAAACGACGGGATGGCCAGCAGGATCAGCGGCACCGTGACGACCCATGGGCTTTCCTTCGGCGGTCCGCCGTGATGACCACGGACGTCGGCCGGCTCCTCGTGGACATGGGCCGCCGGATGCGACTGGCGGTCGGGGTCGGCTACGGTGCCATGCGTGTCCGCGCCGGCATGCGCGTGCGCAAGGTCGTGGTCATGCGCGTCCGTACTGAAACGCGGCGTGCCGTGGAAGGCCAGGAACAGCATCCGGAACGAGTAGAAGGCGGTGATGAATACGCCCGCCGTCACCGCGAAGTAGGCGTACGAGTGGCCGGGAATCGTCGATAGATGCACCGCCTCGATGATCGCGTCCTTCGAGAAGAAGCCGGCGAACGGCGGAATGCCCGCCAGCGCCAGGGAGCCGATCACCGCAGTGATGTACGTGATGGGCATGTACTTGCGCAGCCCGCCCATCTTGCGCAGGTCCTGTTCGTGGTGCAGCGCGATGATTACCGAGCCGGCGCCAAGGAACAGCAGCGCCTTGAAGAACGCATGCGTCATCAGATGGAAGATGGCGGCCGAGTAGGCGGAGACGCCCAGCGCCACCGTCATGTAGCCCAGTTGCGACAGGGTGGAATAGGCCACGACGCGCTTGATGTCGTTCTGGATGATGCCGAGGAAGGCCATGGACAGCGCCGTCGTGGCGCCGATGATCGTGACGAACGACAACGCGGTGTCGGAAAGCTCGAAGAGCGGGCTCATTCGCGCGACCATGAAGATGCCGGCCGTGACCATCGTGGCTGCGTGGATCAGTGCCGAAATCGGCGTAGGGCCTTCCATCGAATCGGGAAGCCACACGTGCAACGGCACTTGGGCGCTCTTGCCCATCGCGCCGATGAAGAGGCAGATGCAGGTGACGGTCAGCAACGACACCTCGGTGCTGCCCCAGAGCACGATCCTGGCGTCGACCAGCGACGGCGCCTTGGCGAAGGCCTCGGCGTAATCCATCGTACCGAAGTGGGCGAGCACCAGGCCCACGCCGAGGATGAAGCCGAAGTCGCCGACCCGGTTGGCCAGGAACGCCTTCAGGTTGGCGTAGATGGCCGTGGGCCGCGTGTACCAGAAGCCGATCAGCAGGTAGGAGACGAGGCCCACCGCTTCCCAGCCGAAGAAAAGTTGCAGAAAATTGTTGCTCATCACCAGCATGAGCATCGAGAACGTGAAGAGCGAGATATACGAGAAGAATCGCGAATAGCCGGGGTCTTCCGCCATGTAGCCGATGGTGTAGACGTGCACCATCAGCGATACGAAGGTGACCACCAGCATCATCGTCGTCGTCAACGGGTCGATCAGGAAGCCGATCACCATCTTCACGTCGCCCGACAGCAGCCACGTGTAGAGGTTGCCGTTGAATGTGTTGCCGGCATTGACATCGCGCCAGATCACGATCGAGGCGACGAATGCCGCCGCCACACCGAGGATCGTCAGCCAATGGGATGCCGAGCGCGGCATCTTCGTTCCGAAGAGACCCACGACCACGGCGGCCAGCAGCGGCGCCATGGGTACGAGGAGGTAGAGACCTTGCATCGTCATCGTCGCCGCCTCAACCCTTCAGCTTGCCGAGGTCGTCGACATCGATGGTGCCGGCGTTGCGGAACAGCAGGACCAGGATTGCCAGCCCGATCGCCGATTCGGCTGCCGCCACGGTCAGGATAAAGAACACGAACACCTGGCCGTCCATGTTGCCGAGGTAGCGCGAGAACGCGATGAAGTTCATGTTTACGGCGAGCAGCATCAGCTCGATCGCCATCAGGATGATGATTACGTTCTTCCGGTTGAGGAAGATCCCCGCCATGCTGATGGCGAACAGCACGGCGCCCAGCACGAGGAAGTGCGCCAGCGTGGGCGCGGTGAATAGTGACGACATCATGGTTCCGTGTTGTTCTTGTCGCGGCAGCAGGAGGTGCACCGGCCCCCCCGGCCCGCCGTGGTCATTCCCTGGTTTCGGTCGGCAGGTTGATGAGGCGCACGCGATCCTCCCGGCGCACCTTGACCTGCTGTCCCGGGTCCTGATACTTCGTGTCACGGCGCTTGCGGTGCGTGAGCGCGATGGCCGCGATGATGGCCACTAGCAGCACCACGGCCGCGACCTCGAACGGATACACATAATCGACGTAGATGAGCTTGCCCAGCGCCTTGGTGTTGCTGCCCTCGGCCACCGGTGGCGCCTCGCTGCCGCCCACGCCGCTGCCGATCAGGATCAACGCCATCTCGATTAACACCAGCACGCCCACCGTGGCGCCCACCGGTACATAGCTGCGGAATTTGCTCCGCAGGTTGTCGAAGTTGACGTCGAGCATCATCACGACGAAGAGGAACAGCACCATCACCGCGCCCACGTAGACCAGAACGAGCGTGATCGCAAGGAACTCGGCCTTCAACAGGATCCACAGTCCGGATGCCGTAAAAAAACACAGCACGAGCCACAGCGCCGCGTGCACGGGGTTGCGCGTCGTGATGACCCGCAGCGCCGCGAAGATCAGGATCGCGGCGAAGATGTAAAAAGTCGCAGTGGCGAAGGTCATGGAGGTTTACCTGTACTTCGCATCTTCCTGGCGGTCGCGCGCGATCTGCGCCTCGTACCGGTCGCCCACGGCCAGCAGCATGTCCTTCGTGTAATACAGGTCGCCGCGCTTCTCGCCGCAGTACTCGAGGATGCGCGTCTCGACGATGGCATCCACCGGGCAGCTCTCCTCGCAGAAACCGCAGAAGATGCACTTGGTGAGGTCGATGTCGTAGCGGGTCGTGCGGCGCGTGCCGTCATCGCGTTGCTCAGACTCGATCGTGATGGCCAGCGCCGGGCACACCGCCTCGCACAACTTGCAGGCGATGCAGCGTTCCTCGCCGTTGGGATAACGGCGCAACGCGTGCAGGCCGCGGAAGCGCGGACTCTGGGGGGTCTTTTCTTCCGGGAACATCACGGTGACCTTGCGCGCGAACAGGTACCGGCCGGTCAGCGTCATGCCTTTCAGCAGCTCGACCAGCAGCCACGTATCGAAGAATCCCTTCACGCGTGCGTACATCGGGTTCCCCTAGTGAAAGAGCGGCGCGAAGCGCGTCTGCATCATGGTGCCGATGAACACGATCCACACTAGCGTCACCGGAATGAACACCTTCCAGCCCAGCCGCATCACCTGGTCGTAGCGATAGCGCGGAAACGTCGCGCGCACCCAGAGGAAGCAGAGCAGCACGAAGGCCATCTTCGCGGCCAGCCAGATGAAGCCGTCACCGAGCGGGGTGAAGCCGAACACCTGCCAATCGTTGAAGATGGGCCATGGCGAGAGCCAGCCGCCCAGGAACATGAGCGCGGTCAACGCCGCGATCAGGATCATGTTCATGTACTCGGCCAGGAAGAACACCGCAAAGGCAACACCGGAATACTCGACGTGGAAGCCGGCGACGATCTCGGACTCGCCTTCGGCCATGTCGAAGGGATGGCGGTTGGTCTCGGCAAGGCCGGACACGAAGTAGACGACGAAGAGCGGCAGCAACGGCCACACGTACCAGTGCGCCGCACCACCCTCCTGCCCACGCACGATGTCGGTGAGGTTCAAACTGCTGGCGCACATGAGCACGCCCACCAGCGCGAAGCCCATCGCGATTTCGTAGGAGACGATCTGCGCCGCCGAGCGCAACGCACCGAGGAACGCATACTTGGAATTGGAGGCCCAGCCGGCGAGGATGATCCCGTACACGCCTACGGATGTCATCGCCAGCACATACAACAGGCCGGCGTTGATGTTGGCCAGCACCATCGTGTCGGTGAACGGAATGACGGCCCACGCCGCTAGCGCAGGGCCGATGGCCAGCAGCGGCGCGAGGAAGAACAGATAGCGGTTGGCCCCGGTGGGCACCACGATCTCCTTGAAAATCAGCTTGAAGACGTCGGCGAAGGGCTGTAGCAGGCCGAAGGGACCGACGCGATTGGGGCCGATGCGCACCTGCATGTAGCCGATCACCTTGCGCTCGGCCAGCGTCAGGTAGGCCACCGACAGGATCAGCGGCACTGCGATGGCCGCGATCTTGACGAGCGTCCACACGACAATCCAGGCCGGACCGAGCAACGCCTGCACGGGAGCGAGCAGTTCGCTCATCGAGTAGCTCCTCTCATGCCCGTTCCATTTGCACGGGACCCGACAGGCCGTCGAGTCCGCAGGTGGAAGGATGCGCGGCGGCGATGCGCACCACGCCCGGCGGCACTGCCGCATCGACGACCGCCGTCAACACGGCTTCGCCCTGACCCTGTCGCACCTTGACCTGCCCGCCTTCAGCCACGCCGAGCGTTTCGAGCAGCGCGCGATGCATCCGCGCGCGGGGCGGGCGGGCATCATTGGTCAGTTGCAGCGGCACGGCGCGGCGCACCAGTGCGTCGGCGGAATAGATCGGCACGTCGGCGACACGTTCGACGCCCACGTGCGCGGCCACTGGCGCGGTGACGGCCAGGCGCGTGCCGTTGTCGAGCATTGCAGCCAGCGCACTGCCATCGGCAACGACGCTGTTGCGCACATCCTGTGCCGACTCGGCATCGAAACCGGGCAGTTTCAGCATCGTGCCCAGCACGCGCAGCACTTTCCAGCCGGGCCGCGTGTCGAGTAGCGGCCGCACGACGCCATGGAAATCCTGCAGCCGGCCTTCGCAGTTGACAAACGAACCCGCGGTCTCGGTGAACGGCGCCACCGGCAGCAGCACATCGGCGTAGCTCTTGCCATGGGCGAAGGGGCTCATCACCACGACGAGATCGGCCTGCTCCATCGCCGCACGGGCCGCGCGCGGCGTGGCGAAGTCGAACTCGGCTTCGGCGTGCAGCAGCACGTAGGCGCGGCGCGGATCAGCAAGCATCGCCTGCACGTTCATGCCCCCGCTTTGCGGCAACGCGCCGGCGACGTACGCACCGACGGTGTTGGCGGCCTCGATGAGAAAACCGACCGTGGCGCCCGTGATCGCCGCCAGCGCCTGCGCGAGCGCATGCAAGGCCGTGGCTTCGTTGTGTTGCGTCGCGTAGTTGCCGAGCAGGATCGCCGGCGCCTTGCCGGACGCGAGACTGGCGGCGATGGCGGTGTCTTCCGCCGTCGGTTCCACGCCGTCCAGTGCAGAGGGCACTGCCTTGCCGGCAGCGCGTGCCGCCGCGACGACCATGCCGGCCAGCGCCAACGGCATCTTCGACGGCGGCACGATCGCTTGGCACGTGAGGCGCACCAGCCAATCATCGGCCACCGAGTGCAGCATCGAGACCTGCGTGCCTTTCTTCGCGGCCTGGCGCAGTCGTTGCGCGAGCAACGGCTGGTCCTTGCGCAGGAAGCTGCCCACGACGAGCACGCGGTCGTGCGACGCGATGTTTGCAATGGGCATGCCGAGCCACGGCACGCCGGCGGCATGGCCGTCGCCGCGGAAATCCGTCTGGCGCAGCCGGAAATCGATGTTGTCGCTGCCGAGGCCGCGCATCAGCCGGCCGGCCAGCGCCAGTTCCTCGAGCGTTGCGTGCGGCGACACCAGTGCGCCGATGGCGCCGGCGCCATGCTTGCTGACGATGTCGGTCAGGCCGTGCGCGACGAACTCCAGCGCCGTGGCCCAGTCGACCGCCTTCCACTCGCCGCCCTGCTTGATCATCGGCGCCGTCAGCCGGTCGGCGGCGTTCAGCCCCTCGTACGAAAAACGATCCTTGTCCGAGATCCAGCATTCGTTCACGGCTTCGTTCTCGAGCGGCAGCACGCGCATCACGCGGTTGCCCTTGACCTGTACGATGAGGTTGCTGCCGTGGCCGTCGTGCGGCGATACCGACTTCCGCCGCGACAACTCCCAGGTGCGCGCGGCGTAGCGGAAGGGCTTGGAGGTAAGCGCGCCGACCGGGCACACGTCGATCGAATTGCCGGACAGTTCCGAATCGACCGTCTTGCCCACGAAGGCGACGATTTCCGCATGCTCGCCGCGGCCGATCATGCCGAGTTCCATCACACCGGCGATTTCCTGGCCAAAGCGCACGCAGCGCGTGCACTGGATGCAACGGGTCATTTCCGCGGCGGAGATCAGCGGGCCGAGATCCTTGTGGAACACGACGCGCTTGGGTTCGTCGTAGCGCGACGACGAGCCGCCGTAACCCACCGCGAGATCCTGCAACTGGCATTCGCCGCCCTGGTCGCAGATCGGGCAGTCGAGTGGATGGTTGATCAGCAGGAACTCCATCACGCCCTTCTGGGCCTTGACGGCGGACGCCGATTGCGTCCAGACCTTCATGCCCTCGGTGGCGGGCGTAGCGCAGGCCGGCAGGGGCTTTGGTGCCTTCTCCACCTCGACGAGGCACATCCGGCAGTTGGCCGCGATGGACAGCTTCTTGTGATAGCAGAAGTGCGGGACGTAGATGCCAAGCGCGGTCGCGCCGTCCATGACGGTGCTGCCAGGATTGACCTGGACCGGCTTGCCGTCGATTTCGATGTTCAACATGGGACGCGTCGGCTCTTGGCTATACGTAGGTCGGGACGATGCAGCGCTGGTGATCGATGTGGTGCTGGAACTCGTCGCGGAAATGCTTGATGAAGCTCTTGACCGGCAGCGCGGCGGCATCGCCCAATGCGCAGATCGTGCGGCCCGCGATGTTGTCCGCCACCGAATTGAGCACGTCGAGATCATCGACGCGGCCCTTGCCGTGTTCGATCCGGTCGACCATGCGCCACAGCCAGCCCGTGCCTTCTCGGCACGGCGTGCACTGTCCGCACGATTCCTCGTAGTAGAAGTATGAGAGGCGCAGCAACGACTTCACCATGCACCGCGTGTCGTCCATGATGATCACGGCGCCCGAGCCCAGCATCGAACCAGCCTTGGCGATCGAGTCGTAATCCATGTCGGTGGCCATCATCACGTCGCCCGGCAGCACCGGCATCGACGAACCTCCGGGAATGCAGGCCTTCAGCGCACGGCCGCCGCGCATGCCGCCCGCCATTTCCAACAGTGTGGCGAACGGCGTGCCGAGCTTCACTTCATAATTGCCTGGGCGAACCACATCGCCGGACACCGAGAAGATCTTGGTGCCGCCGTTGTTGGGCCTGCCCATGGCCAGGAACGCATCGCCCCCGTGGTTGATGATCCACGGCACCGCTGCGAAAGTCTCGGTGTTGTTGATAGTCGTCGGCTTGCCGTAGACGCCGAAAGACGCGGGGAATGGCGGCTTGAAGCGCGGTTGCCCCTTTTTGCCTTCAAGCGATTCCAGCAACGCGGTTTCCTCGCCGCAGATATACGCGCCGAATCCGTGATGGTTGTGCAGGTGGAACGAGAACTCCGAACCCAGGATGTGGTTGCCCAGCAGTCCGGCTGCATACGCCTCCGCCACCGCGTCTTCGCAGCGCAGATAGGCGTCCCAGATCTCCCCATGGATGTAGTTGTACCCGCGCGTGGCGCCCATCGCGTAACCACCGATGATCATGCCCTCGATCACCGCGTGCGGGTTATAGCGCAGCAGGTCGCGGTCCTTGAACGTGCCCGGCTCGCCTTCGTCGGAATTGCACACGACGAACTTGTCGCCCACGTAGTTCTTGGGCATGAAGCTCCACTTGAGCCCGGTGGGGAACCCGGCGCCGCCGCGGCCGCGCAACGCCGACTTCTTCAACTCGGCGATGATCTGGTCCGGCGTGATCTTCTCCGCCAGGATCTTCTTGAGCGCATCGTAGCCACCGCGCGCGATGTAATCCTTGAGGCCCCAGTTGCGGCCATTGAGGCCGGTCATCAGAATCGCGTCCGGTCCGTAATCCAGGAAATCGCTGGGTGCATTCACTGCGCATCTCCATGGCCCGGGCGGCCTTCGCCCCGCGCGGCCGCCTGGGTGAGTTCGTCGACCAGTTCGTCGAGCCGCGGGGCGCTCATGAAACTGCACATGCGGCGGTCGTTGACGATCAGCACCGGAGCATCGCCGCAGGCACCCATGCACTCGCCTTCCTTCAGCGTGAAGTTGCCGTCCGCGCTGGTCTCGTTGAAGCCCACCTGAAGACGCGACTTCAGGTGCGCCGCCGCGGCCTCCGCACCCGACAATGCACAAGGCAGGCCGGTGCAGATCGAGATCTTGAAGCGGCCCTGCGGCTTCATGTTGTACATCGTATAGAACGTCGCCACTTCGTAGACAGCCACCGGCGGCATGCCGAGGTACGTCGCGACGGCATCCATCACCGGCGTGGTGAGCCAGCCGTGCTCGTCCTGCGCGAAGCCCAGGGCGGACATCACGGCCGACTGCTTCTGGTCGGCCGGATACTTCGCGACTTCGCGATCGATCTTCTGCTGGAGTTGGGTAGAAAGCATACAGAGTCGTCTTCAGCGGATGTAGTAGCCAGCCACGCGCCAGATGCCATCGGACTCGCGGATCATCGTGATCTCTTCGGTGGCAACCTTCCTGGCGGCGAACTTGGTGTCGAACAGGATCACGATCTGTTCGCCCGGGTCGCCCTTCGGCTTTTCGGTCGTGTAGGCGAGCTTCTCGGCCTTGCGCAGCACCACGCGGCCGTAGGGCTTGCGCAGGTCGCGCACCCCGTCACGCCATTGCTCGCGCGAGACCGTTGACTTGAATTGAGCCGAGGCCATCGCATAGGCGTCGGCGCTGCGCCCGGCATCCACCGGCACCAGCCAGCGTTCGGCGGCGTTGACGGCCTGCTGCTCCTCCGGCGACATCGCGGCACGCGCCAGGCTGGCCAGGGCCACGCCCGCCAGCAACAACGCCACGACGAAGGTGCGGCGGAGGTTCATCGGTCGACCGATCCGAACACGATGTCCTGCGTACCGATGATGGCCACGACGTCGGCGATCATGTGCCCGCGCGACATTTCGTCGAGGGCGGCCAGGTGCACATAATCAGGCGCGCGCAGCTTGACGCGATACGGCTTGTTGGCGCCGTCGGAGATGATGTAGACGCCGAACTCGCCCTTCGGGTGCTCGATGGCCGCATAGACCTCGCCGGGCGGCACGTGCATGCCTTCGGTGAAGAGCTTGAAGTGATGGATCAGTTCCTCCATGTTCAACTTCATCGCTTCGCGGTCGGGCGGCGCGATCTTGTGGTTGCCGGTGATGACCGGACCCGGATTGGCCTTGAGCCAGGCGATGCACTGCCGGATGATGCTGTTCGACTGCCGCATCTCCTCGATGCGCACCAGATACCGGTCGTAGCAGTCACCGTTGACGCCCACCGGGATCTCGAATTGCATCCGGTCGTAGACCTCGTACGGCTGCTTCTTGCGCAGGTCCCACGGCACGCCCGAGCCGCGCAGCATCGGGCCGGTGAAGCCCAGCGCCAGCGCGCGCTCGGGCGTGACCACGCCGATGCCCACGGTGCGCTGCTTCCAGATCCGGTTGTCGGTCAGCAGTTCCTCGTATTCATCGACGCGCTGCGGAAAGCGGTCGGTGAAGTCTTCGATGAAGTCGAGCAGCGTGCCTTGCCGGTTGTCGTTTAGCCGCGTCATCTCGCGGGCATTGCGCAGCTTGGACGCCTGGTACTGCGGCATCCGGTCCGGCAGGTCGCGGTACACGCCGCCCGGCCGGTAGTAGGCCGCGTGCATCCGCGCGCCGGAGACGGCTTCGTAGATGTCGAAGAGGTCCTCGCGCTCGCGGAACGCATAAAGGAACGGCGTCATTGCACCAACGTCGAGCGCATGGGCACCCAGCCACAGCAGGTGGTTCATCACGCGCGTGATCTCGTCGAACATCGTACGTATGTACTGCGCGCGCTCCGGCACCTCGATGCCAAGAAGGCGTTCGATGGCCAGGCAGTACGCGTGCTCGTTGCACATCATCGACACGTAGTCGAGGCGATCCATGTACGGCAGCGACTGGATGTACGTCTTGTGCTCGGCCAGCTTTTCAGTGCCGCGATGCAGCAGGCCGATATGCGGATCGGCGCGCTCGATCACCTCGCCATCGAGCTCCAGCACCAGCCGCAGCACGCCGTGCGCGGCCGGATGCTGGGGACCGAAATTCATCGTGTAGTTGCGGATCTCGGCCACTACCTGGTCCCCGCATAATTTTCTTCGCGGATCACGCGCGGCGTGACCTCGCGGGGCTCGATCGTGACCGGCTGGTACACCACGCGGCGCTGCTCCGGGTCATAGCGCACCTCGACGTAGCCCGACAACGGAAAGTCCTTCCGGAACGGGTGACCGACGAAACCGTAGTCGGTGAGGAGGCGGCGAAGATCGGGGTGGCCGTCGAACACGATGCCGTAGAGATCGAAGGCCTCGCGCTCGAACCAGTTGGCAGCGGGCCAGATGTCGTGGACGCTTGGCATCACCGGAAAATCGTCGTCGGCCGCGAAAGCGCGGACGCGCAGGCGCCGATTGTGGGCGAGCGAGAGCAGGTGATAGACCGCGGCAAAGCGCCGCCCTTCCCATACGCGATCGCCGAACGTCGAGTAATCGACACCGCATACATCCATCAGACATTCGAATTTGAGCGTGTTGGTGTCGCGCAAGCGCGCCATCACATCGCGCAGCTGATCGGGCGCGACCACGACGGTAATCTCGCCGCGATCGACGACGAGGCTCTTCAACGCGTCGCCGAAGACCTCCGGCAGCACTGCTTCCAGATTCGCAAGCCGTGTCGTCATCAGCGGGCGATCGTGTTGGTGCGCCAGATCTTGTTCTGCAGCTGCAGGATGCCGTAGATCAGGGCTTCCGACGTGGGCGGGCAGCCCGGCACGTAGATGTCGACCGGCACCACGCGGTCGCAGCCGCGGACGACCGAATACGAGTAGTGGTAGTAGCCGCCGCCGTTGGCGCACGAGCCCATCGAGATGACCCAGCGGGGCTCCGCCATCTGGTCGTAGACCTTGCGCAACGCGGGCGCCATCTTGTTGCACAGCGTGCCGGCGACGATCATCACGTCGGACTGCCGCGGGCTCGGCCGGAACACGATGCCGAAGCGATCGAGGTCGTAGCGCGCCGCACCGGCATGCATCATTTCCACTGCGCAACAGGCAAGGCCGAAGGTCATCGGCCACATCGAGCCATTGCGGGCCCAGTTGATCACGCTGTCGAGCGTCGTCGTGACGAAGCCCTGCTCCAGTACGCCATCAATGGCCATGATTCACCTCAGCGCCTGCTCGCGGCCTCCTTGTGCCATTGCGTTGAACGCACTGACAACGTATCGGCCGCAGGTCAATCGCACAGCGCCGGGCCCTTCGGGCCTCGGCTCGGCCTGCGGCCTCGCCCGCTGTGCTCATTCCCATTCCAATGCCCCCTTCTTCCACTCGTAGACAAAGCCCACGACCAGGATCAGCAGGAAGATCATCATCGCGACGAAGCCTTCGAAGCCGATCTCGGGCAGCACCACCGCCCATGGAAACAGGAACGCGATTTCGAGGTCGAACAGAATGAACAGGATCGCGACTAGGTAGTAACGGACGTCGAACTTCATCCGCGCGTCTTCGAAGGCCTCGAAGCCGCATTCGTACGGAGAGAGCTTCTCCGCATAGGGCCGGTTGGGCGCCAGCAGCGACCCCAGCGACAGTAGGAGAGCGCCGAGCCCCAGCCCGACGATGATGAAAAGCAGAATCGGAAAATACTGTTCAAGCATCGCGAATTGCCTTGGCGCGCGGAGCGCCGCCTTGCCCGGTTGAACGACGGGCACGGCGCGGAATCATTGTTTCCGCGCGGTGCGCCTTGCCACTGCCAGTCCGCGTTGATGCGCGGCGGACCGCCTTTGCTACTGGTGCCGGCGGGGAGACTCGAACTCCCACGGCTTTCGCCACTGCCCCCTCAAGACAGCGTGTCTACCAATTTCACCACGTCGGCATTGCAAACAATCGATTGCGTAGGCCGCGGCACCGTGCGCGCGACCCTTCCAAGCCAAAACTATTTCGGTACGTCCGCTGCCTTGGGCGGAGCCGCAGGCGCAGTGGTGCCGGCCGCCGGTGCGGCGGGGGTTGCGGGCACGCCAGGTAAGGCGCCTGGTTCCGGGACATCCGCCGCCTTGGTCGCCGGCGTGTTGCTCATCACGCCCTGCTGCATCACGTCCCTTGGCGCCGACTTGGTCGAGCCGATATAGGTCAGCGCGAGGCTCGACGTGAAGAACACAACTGCCAAGACGGCCGTGCTGCGCGACAGAAAGTTGGCTGATCCGGAGGCGCCGAACACGCTGCCGGAGGACCCGCTGCCAAATGCCGCCCCCATATCTGCGCCCTTGCCGTGCTGCAACAGCACGAGCCCGCACAGCGTGACTGCCACGCCGATATGCACCAACAACAATAGTGACTCGAAAATTGCCATGATCCCAGTTACTCCGCCCGTGCCCGTCGCCCAACGATTCAGGCACCGGCACTGGCCAAAAATTCATTCGGGTCGAGTGCTGCACCCCCTACCAACCCGCCATCGATGTCCGGCATGGCGAACAGCGCGGCGGCATTGCTTGCCTTGACGCTGCCGCCGTACAGCAGCGACACGTCCGGCGCCCCGCCCGCCTCCAGCCGCGCCCGCAGGAAGGCATGCACTGCCTGCGCCTGTTCTGGCGTCGCGGTGCGACCGGTGCCGATCGCCCAGACCGGCTCGTAGGCCACCACCACCAGCGCCAGCTTCGAGCCCAGCACCGCCGCCACGGCGTCGAACTGCCGCGCCACCACCGCCTGCGTGGCGCCGGCATCGTGCTCCGCCAGCGTCTCGCCGACGCAAACAACAGGCACCAGCCCCGCCGCCAGCGCCGCCACGGCCTTCGCGGCCACCGTGGCATCGGCTTCGCCGTGCCCCTGCCGCCGCTCCGAGTGCCCCACCAGCGCGAGGCTCCCGCCGAACTCGGCAATCATCCCGCCCGCCACGTCCCCGGTGAAGGCCCCGGAAGCGTGGGGACTCAGGTCCTGCGCCCCCCACCGAACGGCGGTTCCGTCCAGCGCGTCGCGCGCCTGGCTCAGGTAGGGGTAAGGGACGCAAACCGCAATGCCCCGGCCTGCGCCACCCTTCCAGCCACCGGCCAGCGCCGTCAACAGCGCGGCGTTCGAGGCCAGCCCGCCGTTCATTTTCCAGTTGCCGACGACGAGCTTGCCGCGCATTGACAGGAACCGTTCCAATCCTTGGCACAGGGAGTCCGGCGCGGCCAGACGTCCTGACTTCAGGACGGCAAGCGCCGCAGCGGCGAATCCACCCGCCAAAACCTAAGGATTTTACCGCGCCGCACCACGGGGGGTCAAACCGCGCCGGCGCGGCCCCCCGGGGAGGAGGGCGTTCAGGCGCCGGCCGTCGCCCGCATGCGCCGGATCACTGGCGGCAGGAACCATGCCGCCAGCGTCAGCACGCCCAGCGCGGCGGCCAGCGGGCGCGTGAAGAACGCCAGCATGTTGCCGTCCGCCTTGATCATCGAGGTGATGAAGTTCTCCTCCAGCATCCCGCCCAGCACCACGCCCAGGATGGCCGGCGCCACCGGGAAGCCGTTTTCTTCCATCACGTAGGCCACCACGCCCGCCACCAGCATCACGCCGATGTCGAAGGGCGTGTTGTTGATCGCGAAGGCACCGACGACGCAGAACAGCAGGATGACGGGCATCAGGATATTGCGCGGCACCTTGAGGATCTTCTTCGCCGCCTTGATGCACAGGAAGCCCAGCGGAATCATGATGAGGTTGGCGACGATGAAGAGGAGGTACACCGCGTAGATGTTCTGCGGGTTCTGTGTGAACAACGTCGGACCCGGGTTCATGCCCTTCATATAGAGCACGCCGATCACAATGGCCGTGATCGAGTCGCCGGGAATGCCGAAGACCAGCGCGGGAATCCACGAGCCCGCCAGCGCGCTGTTGTTGGCTGCACCCGATTCGACGATGCCTTCCACGTGCCCGGTGCCGTATTTCTCCGGCTCCTTCGACAGTTTCTTGCTGATCGCATACGACATCCATGCCGCGATGTCCGCGCCCGCGCCGGGCAATGCGCCGACCAGCGTGCCGAGCACGCTGCCGCGCAGGATCTGCAGCGGATACTTCACCGTCAGCGCCCACATGCCCTTGAACACGTTCTGGATCGGCTGGTCGACGATCTTCAGCGGTGGCGAGGTATCGACCGCGAAGCGAATGATCTCCGAGATGGCGAACATGCCGATCATCAGCGGAATGAAGCCGATGCCACCCATCAACTCGATATTGCCGAAGGTGAACCGCGGAAAACCGGCCGGATTGCCGAGGCCCACGCACGCGATCATCAGCCCGATCAGCAGCGAGACCAGGCCCTTCAGTGGCTGCTTGGCCGTGATGACGATGGCGCAGGTCAGGCCCAGCAGCACCAGCCAGAAATATTCGAAGGAGCTGAACTTCAGCGCCACCTCGGCCAGGGCCGGCGCGGACACGATCAGCACCGCGGTGCCGAAAAGGCCGCCGATGGCGGAGAACACGAGGCCAGCACCAAGCGCTGTCTCCGCCTGCCCCTTTTTCGTCATCGCGTACGACTCGTCGCAATACGCGGCCGACGCCGGGGTGCCCGGCATCCGCAGCAGGCAGCCGGGAATGTCGCCGGAGAAGATGGCCATCGCGGTGGCGGTCACGATGGTCGCGATGGCGGGGATCGGGTCCATGAAGAACGTCACCGGCACCAGCAGTGCGGTCGCCATGGTCGCGGTGAGCCCCGGCACCGCACCGACGAACAGGCCGTATAGCGCGGCGAACAGCATCGGCAGCAGCGTCTTGACGCTGAACACCATGTTGAATGCCAGGGCTAGTGCATCCATGTCAGTGCCGAAGGGCGAGCGTGGGGGGCGTCATCAGTCCCGAAGGGCCGCCCCGAGGGGCTGACGCACCCCCTCTGGGGGCAGCGAGCGAAGCGAGCGTGGGGGTCGTCATCAGAAGGCCATCTTCGTGAGCACGCCCCAGGGCAACGGGACGCGGAGCAACTTGTAGAACGCATACCAGATGAGCAACGTGGCCACGACGGCCACGATGGCCGCCATGCCGGTTCGCACGCCGAGGACCTTCAGCCAGAGGATCAACAGCAGCGGCGCCACGATCAGGAAGCCGACGGCGTTGGCGAGGAACACATAGGCGACCACCCCGCCGACGATGGCCGCGAATGCAACAAGGTGTCGCCCGGAACGCATCCAGTCGGCGGTTTCCGTCCACGGTTGCGTGCCGCGACGGCGGATGCCATTGATGATCAGCAGCACCCCGCAAACCGCCAGTGCGGCGGCGATGAGACCGGGGAATAGCGCGGGACCGACCTGCTGGCCGGGGATCTTCGAGAAACCCTGCACGTGCACCAACACGACGACACCGAACAGCAGGAACACCGCGCCGAAGATGGCGTCGTTGATCTTCATAGGAAATCCCGGTGATGGAACGCGCAGCACAAGGGGGCGCCAGCGCCCCCTTGTGCCCTAAGGCATCGCGTCAACAGCGCAGGCCGCTTACTTGGCCAGCCCGACCGCTTTCATCGTCTTGCCCATCGCGACATCACCCTTGGCCATGAAGGTCGCGAATTCTGCGCCCGGTGCCCAGGCGGTGCCGTAGCCTTTGCTGGCGGCAAAGTCCTTCCACTCCTTGCTGTCGGCGATCTTCTTGATCGTCGCGATCAGCTTGGTGTTGACGTCCGCGGGCAGGCCCTTCGGACCCGCGATGCCGCGCCAGGCGGCGACGTCATAATTGACGCCGATCGCCTGCTGCATCGTGGGCACGTCGGGGAAGATGCCCGAGCGCGTGTTGCCCATCACCGCGAGCGGACGCGCCTTGCCGGCTTCGATCAGCGCGCGAGCTTCCGGCAATGAACAGGTCACGATGTCAACGCCACCTGCGACCAGATCCTGCATCGCCGGCGCCGCGCCGTTCGACGGCACCCAGGGCACCGAATTGGACGGCAGCTTCAATTCTTCCAGCAGGCCCGCCAGCGCGAGATGCCAGATGCCACCCTGGCCCGTGCCCGACGCCTTCAGCTTGCCGGGGTTGGCCTTGATCGCGTCGACGACATCCTTGACCGTCTTGTACGGCGAATCGGCCCGTACCGTCATCCCGGCCGGATCCGAGTTCACCAGTGCCAGCGGCGTGTAGGAGGTCGGGCTCAGGTCCGTCAGGCCCTGCCAGTGCATCATCGTGATCTCGACCGTGATCATGCCGATCGTGTAGCCATCCGCCGGGGCCTGGGCGATGGCGCTGTGGCCCACCACGCCGCTGCCGCCCGTGCGGTTGACGACGTTGACCGGCTGCCCGAGTTCCTTTTCCATCATCGCGGCGAAGTAGCGGGCGGTGCCGTCGGTGCCGCCGCCCGCGCCCCAAGGCACGACGAAGGTGATCGGACGTTCGGGATAGGCGGCGGCCGCGATGCCGGCGATGGCGAACGCGGCGAGCGCGATGAATACGCGCGGAATCAGTTTCATGGTTTCCTCCAGGGTGTGTAGGTGATGGAAGCTTCGATCCGCGCGCACCTCTGTGGGTGTTGCGCACAAGATTCGCGTGGACGTTAGCAGCGTGCCCGGAACCGGTCAAGTCGTCAGACCAATTGCCGGTGCCTTCCGGTCGCCGGTGTTTCAGTGGATCTTCAGCATGATGAGTATCTTGGCGATGACGAGAAAGACGATGACCAGAACCGCGGGGGCCACGCAAGCGTAGGCCACGCAGTACCGCGCCCAGCGCGAGTCGACCCACGCCTTTCGGGGATTGCGCGGGTCATAGAAAATCGCGACCTTGCCATCGGGATCGACGTGCGCGACGCCAGTATTATTCGGGGCGCCCATCGCCTCATTCAGCAGCACCCGCTGCATCCTGCCCTTGTGATCCAGGAACTCGATTTCGAAGAAATCGTACCTGCTGTTCTTCCAATGATTGTACCCGGTGGTCCCCATCGAAATGTGCGTGGCGACAATCCTGGCGCGCGTGCGAACGGACCGTTGATACCGAAGCCACGCGCGGACCGCAAGCACGATGCCCAATACGAACAAGGTGCCAAGGGACCCGAAGAAAATCGGCCAGGTCATGCGCGAAGCAAAACGAGCCGGCCCGGCCTTGATTCCCGCGCGCGCTCAGCCACCCGGCATGCGTTCATGGAAACGTCGCCGGGATGCGCTCGCCCACGAATGCCGCCAGCCTGCGGGCCAGTTCCGCCACGTCGCGTTCAAGTCTGTTGTAGCCGGCCGTGGGTTCGAGCGTGACCTCGTCCATGTACAGCGTGCGCTTCAGTTCGATCTGCAGGCTGTGGCGGTTGTCGGCGGGCCGGCCGTGCTTGCGCACCAGCTCCACGCCCTTGTAGGGATCGTTGATCGCGACGCTGTAGCCCATGCCGCGCGCTGCATCGGCCACGCACTGCGTGAACGCCGCGTCACAGGTCGAGCCGTCGCGATCGCCCAGCACGAAATCGGCGCGCTCGTGACCGGGGTCGTCGGCAAGCGCATCACCCACCGCCGGCATCGAATGACAGTTGATGTGCCACACCCCGCCGTAGGCGCGGCGGCGCGCCTCCAGCAGCGCCTCCAGTTCGGCGTGATAGGGGCGCCAGCAGTTCTCGATGCGCCCCTGTACCTCGGCCGCCGTCAGCTTGCGCGCGTACATCGGCACGCCCCCTCGCGCCAGCCGCCACACGAGCCCGATGCCCTGCTCCGTCTTGCGCGACGGCGTCACCGGCACCGGCCAGCCATCCTCGAGCAACGCGAGATCGATGTCGTCGACGCTGCGGTTGGCGTCGATGTAGGCGCGCGGGAAGCGGGCCTCGAGCAGCGTCGCGCCGTGCGCCACCGCGTGCTGCCACAGCCGCGCCACATGCGTGTCCTCGGCCTGGCGCACCATGGAGCGCGGCGGGGCGTGATCGAAATCGTCGGGATACCACTCGCCCGAATGCGGCGAGTCGAGCACCAGGGGCAGCAGCACCCCCGGCGGATCGTGACGCACGAAGGCGGCGGTCATCGTGAACCCTGCCGCCTGACTAGCGTGCGTCGTTGAGGAAGCATGCCGAGAGATGTCCCGGCGCGATCTCGCGCAACGGCGGCACGTTGCTGCGGCAGCGCTCCATCACGTATGGGCAGCGCGGGTGGAAGTGGCAACCCGACGGCGGATCGAGCGGCGACGGGATCTCGCCCTTGATCGGTACGAACGTGCGCTTCTTCGGTTCCACCTTGCCGGCCTCGGCCAACAGTGCCTGCGTGTACGGATGGTTCGATTGGCGGAACAATTCGCCCGATGGCGCGCTCTCCACCACGCGGCCGAGATACATCACGACGACGCGGTCGGCGACGAAGCGCACCACACCGAGATCGTGGCTGATGAAAAGATACGTGAGGTTGAGGGCACCCTTCAACTCGAGGAAGAGGTTCAGCACCTGGGCCTGGATGGACACGTCCAGCGCCGCGACCGATTCGTCGCAGACGAGAAACTCGGG
>JBBQEY010000011.1:0-33531 GCA_038321425.1 Burkholderiales bacterium
ACCCCTTCCCATCCCGAACAGGACCGTGAAACGGCAGTACGCCGATGATAGTACGGAGTTCCCGTGCGAAAGTAGGTCATCGTCAGGCACCCTCCAAGCAACAACGCCCCGCTCAACCGAGCGGGGCGTTTTGCTTTGGGCATGCCGATCGCAATGGCGGAGAGGCTTCCTAACAATTCGCTGCGACGTAAGCTTCGAAGGCTTCCAGGCGTTTCTTGTTTTCGTCGAGTGTTGCGCGCCTGACTTTCTTGTCCTCGTCGATCGTTCCCGGCTTGTCCGGGCCATCGTTGAGAGTCATGGAGACGACCAGCCGGTACTCCGCTGCAGCGTCCCGTTGCTGCTTGCACATGAGCCGCTGTGTTTCCACGGCATTCCTGGCGTCGGTCGCCGCACTCGCCCTGGCTTCCGCTTCGCGATCGACGCAGTTCGCGCTGAAACGGCCCTCGGCTTCTGCCAAGTTTTGCCTGAAGGCAGCGGAGTTTTCGGGTTTGTCCAGCAAGCCTACGATGGCATCAACGATTTTCTGGCATTCGAAACTTAACGCCCGATAGGCCCCCGGGTCCACCAGTCCCTTGAAATCGCCGGCAGTTGCGAGCCGTAATTGGTCGGCGCGTTCACGCTCCGCCGCTGCCGTTACCGGTTGGCTGGGGTTCGCGGACGGCTCAATCCCCCGCGCGGCGTCTGCCTCGGCCTGCTGTGCCCGCGCCACGGCGCGGTTGTCGGCGTACCAGTACCATCCAAGCAAGGCCACGCCAGCGATCACGACGATCGAAAGTAACATCACAAATAGCGATACTCCCCGCTGTTTCAACGCTCGATCCTTCCCGGTTCGTCAAATATCCTTGGACACTCAGTATAGTGTGCGCCCGCGACGATGAGATCACTACGGGTGACCCTTTTGGACATGTCAATTCGCCGGACATTCGGGCTGAACGGGACCGGGGTCGCTAGAACACTGCGTGCGCACTCCACGACAGCATGCTGATCGAACCAAGTTCGATGCCGTCGGTCACGATCGTAACGCTGTCACCCGGTCGCTGCGCACCTGCGACATACAGCAGCGGCAGATAGTGCTCCGGCGTCGGCACGGAAAGACGCGCAGGTTCGCCCATCGCTGCGTAGTCGATCAGCGGCGAATGTTCCGTATGTTCCACATGTTCGCGCACGGCGTCGTTGAATTGCGAGGCCCACGGCGTTGGCGCGCCCTTGCCGCCCCATTGGATCAGCCCGAGGTTGTGCACGACGTTGCCCAGACCCATGATCAGCACGCCTTCGTCGCGCAATGGTGCGAGACGCTGTCCCAGGTCGTAATGAAACTGCGGTGGCTTGGTACGGTCGATCGCCAGTTGCACCACCGGCACATCGGCCTCGGGAAACACGTGCGTAAGTACCGACCATGCGCCGTGGTCGAGGCCCCACTGCTCATCGAGCTGCACCGGCAGCGGCGCCAGCAGCGATTGGATGCGCGACGCCAGCGCCGGGTCGCCGGGCGCCGGATAGTCGAATGCGTGAAGCGCGGGAGGAAAGCCGCCGAAATCATGGATCGTCCGCGGCTTCAACATGGCGGTGACGGCAACGCCCGGCATGAACCAATGCGCGGAAATCGCCAACACTGCGTGCGGCTTCGGCAACGAGTTGCCGTACGCCCGCCACGCCGATGTATGTCTGTTCTGCTCCAGCGCGTTCATCGGGCTGCCGTGGCCGATGAATGCGGTCGGCATGGTCGTCGTCATCGTTGCCTCACGCGCCGTGGCTTAAACCATGGACTGCGCGTTGCCGGGACCGTCAGATCATCAACTTCTTCAGCGTATCGGGGTTGTTGACCACGGCCCTCTGCCGCGCGGCGGGCGCGTTGTAGAGTGCCGCGAGCGGATTGGTCTCGAGCTTGGCCAGCACCGCAGGGTCGTTGCACTTCGCGTCGAAGGCGACCGCGACTTCGTCGCCGGTCACCGCGCCAACGGAGAAGCACGCCTGGCCGAGTTTGGCGTTGAGCGGCTTCACGATCCCGGTACTCAGCAGGTCTGCTGCGGGGCCGCTGCCGGCCATTTGCAGATCGAACACATTCGCACGCGCAGGCGGCGCAATGTTGAGCACCGACGGCATGGCCACGAACTCGCGGCGGAGCATCGCATCGGTGACGGCGGGCGGCAGGCCGTCCACCCGCAGGATGATCTTGCGCCCGGACACCAGCACATGCTGCAGGAAGAAGTCGCGCGAAAATTCGTTGGCGATCCTGGTGCCGATGGCGGAGAGCGCCTGCTCCTCGCTGGCCCAGCTGCCTTCCCCTGCCGGCAGCTTGGTGTTGAAGTAGATCTCCTCGCCGGTCGAACGGTCGGTCACCTTGATGGTCCAGCCGTTGAGTGCGTACTTGGTGACGATGACACCCGATGCCGCCAGCTTCATCGACAGCCGCTTGATCTTGGCTTCGCCATCGATCATGAAGTCGGGCCCGGCCTTCGGGTCGCCGCTGCGCGCCGGGTCTTCCGACCACACGCGGAAGCCAAAGGATTTGATGCGTTCCTTCAGGATGTTCTCGGCCACGGGCGAGGGCTGTGGCGGGGCATCGGGCACATCGGCATCGCGCGTGGCAATGCGCACAGCCACGCGGGGATCGCCGCTGGCGCGGATGAGATCGATGCGCTCGTTGCGTGACATTTCGTTCAGCGATTTCTGCACCGCCTTCAAGTTGACGACGGCTTCGGTCGTCAGCGTTATCAGGCCGTCCTTGCCGGTTTGTGGCGCACTTTCGCGCACCACCGTCGTGACGAAGTCGCCGCTTTTCGAAAGAATTTTGTCGCGCAGCAGGTCGTAGTTCTTGCCCACCGACCCCTTGTCGACCAGCAGGCCCACGGCCTTCTCGACCAGCTGACTGCGGGAATCGGCGCGAAGATCGGCCTGCATCAGCGCGTTGTCGGACTGATAACGCGATTGGCTCGGGTCGACGAGACCGGTAGCCGTGATCACGAGCGTACCCGGAACAGGCGGTGGCGCGATTGCCGGAGCGGGCGCTGCCGGTGCGCCCGACGCGCCGCCGCTTGCTGCCGCGGGAGTCGAGGCAGCTGCGCCAGTAGGCGCGACCGCCGCAACCACGGGCGCCGAAGGCGCACCACCGCGTTGCTGCAGCGCGAACCAGGCGCCTGCCACTGCGATGACCGCGACCGCCGCCGCCACGACCATGTTGCGTGAACGATTCGACGACTCCATGGCGCGTGCCGGTGGCGGCGACACAAGGCCGGCGGGTGTGCGGCGCGACGACATGCCCGCATCGGTTGCAGCGCGCGGCGCTGCCGATGCCGCCGGCGGTGGAATCAGCGTGGTCTCTCCGGAGTGCACGCGTTCCGCACCCGCGGCAGCATCCAGCGCGGCCATGAATTCCTCCGCCGACTGAAAGCGCTCGTCGGCCTTCTTGGCCAGCGCGCGGCGCACGACGATGTCCATCGCGCCCGGAATCTGCGTGTTGAAGCGCGACGGGGGAAGCGGATCTTCCTCCAGCACCTTGCGCATCGTGATCGTGGCGTTGCCGGTGAAAGGACGCTCGCCGGTCAAAAACTGGTAGAGGATCACGCCCACGGAAAAGAGGTCGGAACGGCCATCGATCGGCAAGCCGAGGATCTGTTCCGGCGACATGTACGCCGGCGTGCCGAGCACCGTGCCGGCCTGCGTCAGTTCGGACGACTCGAGATGCGCGATGCCGAAGTCGGCGACCTTGGCCGTCCCATCGGCGCCGATGAAGATGTTGGACGGCTTGATGTCGCGGTGGACGACGCCCATCTTGTGCGAGTAACCCAGCGCCGCAAGAATCTGCGAAAGAATCCGCGTCGTGTCGGCCGTGCTGAAGCGCTCGTTGGCCTCGAAGTATTCCTTCAGCTCACGCCCCTTCACGAGCTCCATCGCGATGTACCAGACGCCCGCGTCCTCGCCGAACTCGTAGATCGAAACGATGTTGGGATGCGTGAGTCTGCCTGCTGCCTGCGCCTCGCGGCGGAACCGTGCCAGGAATTCGTGCGCGTTGACGCCGGTGAGCTGGTCGGGCCGGATGGTCTTCAGCGCGACGATGCGCTCGATCAGCGGATCGTAGCCCTCGACCACCACGCCCATCGCGCCGCGTCCGAGTTCCTTGCGGATCTCGTACTTGCCGAGCTTCGTGAACTCCACCATGGCTACCACTCCCGCAACGATCAGCACCGGCGCCGGCCGGTGAAAGCAACGACGCCGGCGAAGGGCCGGCGCCGCTGGTCAGGTCAGACCCGACAACAACTCCGCGATCACTTGTACTTGGCGTCGATTTCCCAGACGGACTTCTGGATCAGCCGTTGCACCATCGTGTCGAGGCCGGCGCCGCCCTGCTGCGAACTGTTTGCGCCCAGCGCGCCGCTGGAGGTGGCGCCCACTTCCATTTTTTCCTCGGTGTAGCCCTGCGCCAGTTGCTCCGTGGTCTCGGCGTTGATGATCTTGTAGCGCATGCCGATCACCCACACGCTGGTGGCCTCGCCGCTATGCACCGAACCCAGCGCCACGCCGCCGGCCGTGCCCGCCGCAGCGCCTCCGCGCGAGCCGCTGAAGATGCCGATCAGGCCGGCCATCTGACCGAGCGTCTTGCCGTCGAAGCTTTCCTGCGCGGACGCCACCTGCTCGGTCTTCAGGATGTCGAACTTGACCACGTACTTGGTGGATTTCAACTTGCCCATGCCGAGGTACTTGCGCGCGGCCTGCGGGTCACCCAGGTTGTAGGCCAGCGCAAATTCGTTCAGCACCGGCCCGAGGTTCGAACGCTCCAATACCTGAAAATTGGCGTTCGACAATTCGAGCTCGCCGAAATCCGCGATGTTGTTGGCGGTGAATTTTTGCAGGAACGTGGCGTTGCTGCTCTTGATTTCGCCCGGGATCACCACGAGTGCGGGGCCCTTCTTGTTCTTGTTCTGATAATCAACCGCCTGGTAGACCGTCTTGTCCGCGGTCTGGTTGGCTTGCTGTGACGTCTTGCCGCCAGCGGTGGGCGCCGCGCTTTCAAACCTGGGCTGGGCGAACGCGGCGGTGGCGGCGAACACCATCGCCACGCCAATCGCCGTGGGTAGCATCGGGCATTCATGGAAAGTGCGCATTGCGAGTCTCCGACGGTTGTGACAGTTGGTTGGCCTTGCCAAGGACGTTACTTCTTCGCCTTGGGCGGCGGTGAACCCAATCCTGCATTGCGGCAATAATCGCCATAGAGCTGTGCGACCACCTCGTCGGCCTGCTCGTTGACGAGCGTCAGCGCCATCTGTCCGACATTGGCCCCGGCATATGACGACGAATTGGCAGCGACATTCGATACGATCTTGCCGTTGCTGCCGGTCAGCGTGAAGCCCATGCTGACCGTGACCTGGTTGACGGGGATCATCGGATTGCGGCTGGCCTCCGACGTGATGAGCCCGCGCAGCACGAAGGCGGCGCCCAGCCGCTTCGCGGCGGACAACGCGGCGTCCGGGTTGTTCTTGAAGTAGGCGTCGATCTCGGCCTGTGCGATCTGCGCGCGGACTTCCTCGGGCGTGTACGTGCGCAGGCCAAGGGAACGCAGGCGCACGTTGATCGCCTGGAAGTGGCGGCCGTAGTTTTGCTGCTGCGCGTTGATGATACCGTTTTCCTGCTGCTCGCCGATGATCACCATGATCTTCTTGCCTTTCAGGTCGGCGCGGCACGGCGTGGACAACTCCCACGCGATGCGGTCGTCTCGCGCGGCCTGCTCGGCCTGCTGCGTGTTGTCGGGGTTCGAAAACTTGAATCCCTGCGCGGCGGCGCCGCCGACGACGAGCGGGAGCAGAACGGCAATGAAGGCACGGGCAATGCGCATGGTCATGGCGTCGGGACGAACACATGGGCAGGCACGGTGCCTGCACGATGCCGCAAGACTATGCCAACGACCGCCGAAAATCCACCCGAATAGTCGACTTTCCGCGCGCCGGAACGGAGTGCCAACCATGGTGAACCGATGAATGGTAGCGCTGGCGGCGAGCATCGTCGCATCAGCGGCGCTTGCCACCCAGCAGCGAACCCAGCACGCCGCGCGTGATCTCACGCGCAATCGACGATCCCACTGAGCGCGCCGCGCTCTTGGCGGCGAGATCGATCATGCCGTCGCGTTTGCCGCCGCGGGGTCCGGTGGAGCCGAACAGGATGTCGGACATGCTGCCAAACATCCCACCGCCACCCGCTGCTGCCGGCTTGTCGCCGCCGGTCGCTTCAGGCGTTGCGCCGGCCGCGCGCGCACTCAATTTTTCGTAGGCGGATTCGCGGTCCACCACTTTGTCGTACACACCTGCGACGGGCGAATTGGCAATCAGCGTCTTGCGCTCGTCGGGCGTCAACGGTCCGATGCGGCTGGCCGGCGGCAGGATGAACACCCGTTCGGTGATCTGCGGGCGTCCTTTGACGTCGAGGAACGAGACCAGCGCTTCGCCGACGCCAAGTTCCGTAATCGCGTCTTCGGTCTTGAATTTCGGGTTGGCGCGCATCGTTTCGGCCGCGGACTTCACGGCCTTCTGGTCGCGTGGCGTGAATGCGCGCAGTGCGTGCTGCACGCGGTTGCCGAGTTGTCCCAGCACCGTATCCGGCACATCGAGCGGATTCTGCGTGACGAAGAACACGCCCACGCCTTTCGACCGGATCAGCCGCACCACCTGCTCGATCTTTTCGAGCAACGACTTCGGGGCATCGGTGAACAGCAAGTGCGCTTCATCGAAGAAGAATACGAGCTTCGGCTTCTCCGGGTCGCCGATCTCGGGCAGCCGCTCGTAGAGCTCGGACAACAGCCACAGCAGCAGCGTCGAGTAAACTTTGGGCGATTGCATCAGCTTGTCGGCGGCGAGAATGTTGACCACGCCCTTGCCGTCAACCGTCTGCAGCAGGTCGTCCACGTTCAGCATCGGTTCGCCGAGAAACTGGTCGGCGCCCTGTTGCTGCAGGCCGAGCAGCCCGCGCTGGATCGCGCCGATGGAAGCCGCGGAGACATTGCCGTAATTCGTCTGGAAATCGCGCGCGTTGTCCCCAATATGCTGGAGCAGGGCGCGTAGGTCCTTGAGGTCGAGCAGCAGCAAGCCGTTGTCATCGGCGATCTTGAAGGCCAGCTGCAGCACGCCTTCTTGCGTGTCGTTGAGGTTGAGAATACGCGACAGCAGCAGCGGGCCCAAGTCCGAGACGGTGGCGCGGACAGGGTGACCCTGCTCGCCGTAAACGTCCCAGAACGTCACCGGACACCCGGCAAAGGCCGGGGCCTCAATGCCCAGCATCTTCAGGCGCTCCTCGAACTTGGGGGAGGTCTTGCCGGGTTGCCCCAGCCCCGCCAGGTCGCCCTTCACGTCGGCCATGAAGGTGGGGACGCCAAGGGCGGACAATCGTTCGGCCAGCACCTGCAGCGTCACTGTCTTGCCGGTGCCGGTGGCGCCGGTGATGAGGCCGTGGCGGTTGGTGAGTCCGGGCAGCAGCGGGCATTCGATCTCGTCGTGACGGGCAATCAGCATGGGTTCGGGCATGGGCGGGGCCGGCAGGAGGTTTGGGGGTAGGCAAGTGTAGCGTCCCCAACCCCATTCCGGGGCTGGCCTTGGGAAAACCGGGGGTTTCCTGCTATAATCGCGGACTGCAAGTGGTGGAAATAAGCACCAAAAAGCAAAAAATGGGCTGGTCGCAGCCCATTTTCTTTTTGCGCGCCGGGTAGGTGCCGGCCCTGACCATTGAACGAAAGCGGAGCGACGAGGACGTGTCGGTCGGTAAAAATCTGGGTGAACTGCTGGAACAGACGGTCCCGGCGCTCGGATACGAGCTTGTGGCCTGGGAAATCGCGGGCAAGGGCCCGCTCGTCCGGGTTTATATCGACAAGCCAGCCGGCATTGGCGTAGACGACTGCGCCCGCGTCAGCGATCACCTGTCCCACCTTTTAACTGTCGAGAACGTCGACTACGGACGACTCGAGATTTCATCACCGGGCGTTGACCGGCCGCTGTCCAAGCTGGCCGATTTCGTCCGGTTTTCCGGCGAGGAAGCGCAGGTCAACCTGCATGACCTCACCGATGGCACCCGGAAGCTCAAGGGCATCGTCCGTGGCGTCGACGGCGACGACGTGCTGCTGGAAGGCCCGCACGGTGTCCGGAAAATTCCTTTGGCTGCGATCGCGCGTGCGCGGCTTGTACCGAAGATCGAGTGGAGAAAGACCAAATGAACCGCGAACTGCTGCTGCTGGTAGACGCCCTGGCGCGTGAAAAGAATGTGCCGAAGGAAATCGTCTTCGTCGCGCTTGAATCGGCGCTGGCCTCGGCCACCAAGAAACGCTTCCCCACGGCTGAAATCGATGCCCGGGTGGCGATCGACCGCGAAACCGGCGATTACGACGCGTTCCGGCGCTGGACCGTGGTGCCCGACGAAGAGCACGAGGAGCCTGCCCACCAGCTCGCCATCACCGATGCCGCCGAGCGCGACCCGGAGCTTAAGCTCGGCGACGTCGTCGAGGAGCCGCTTGAGCCGGTGGAATTCGGCCGCATCGGCGCGCAGGCCGCGAAGCAGGTGATCCTGCAGAAGATCCGCGACGCCGAGCGCGAGCAGATCTTGAACGACTTCCTCGAGCGCGAGGACAACCTGCTGACTGGCACGGTCAAGCGCATCGAGCGCGGCAACATCATCGTCGAGTCGGGCCGTATCGAAGGCGTGATTCCGCGCGACCAGCTGATCCAGAAGGAAATGCTGCGCGTGGGCGACCGCATGCGCGCCTACGTGATGAAGATTGACCGCACGGCCAAAGGCCCGCAGTTGATCCTCTCGCGCATCGCGCCTGAGTTTCTGATGCGTCTCTTCGAACTTGAAGTGCCGGAGATCGAGGAAGGCCTGATCGAGATCAAGGCCGCCGCGCGCGACCCCGGCATCCGCGCGAAGATCGCGGTGAAGTCGAACGATCCGCGCCTCGACCCGCAGGGCACGTGCATCGGCATGCGCGGTTCGCGCGTCACTGCCGTCACCAATGAGCTCGCCGGCGAGCGCGTCGACATCATCCTGTTCTCCGAAGACCCGGCCAAGTTCGTCATCAACGCACTGGCCCCTGCCGAAGTGCAGAGCATCCTGGTCGACGAGGAGAAGCATGCCATGGACGTCGTGGTGGACGAGGAGAACCTCGCCATCGCGATCGGCCGCAGCGGGCAGAACGTGCGCCTGGCCTCCGAGCTCACCGGCTGGCAGCTGAACCTGATGAGCGTCGAAGAGTCGCAACAGAAGTCTGACAGCGAGACCGGCCGCCTGCGCAGCCTCTTCATGGCCAAGTTGGACGTCGACGAGGAAGTCGCCGATATCCTGATCGGCGAAGGCTTCACGTCGCTTGAGGAAGTGGCCTACGTGCCCATCACCGAAATGATGGAGATCGAGTCCTTCGACGAGGACACTGTCAACGAATTGCGCAGCCGCGCCCGCAACGCGCTCCTCACCGAGGCCATCGTCCGCGAGGAATCGGTGGAGAACGTGGAGGAGGCCCTGCTCAATCTCGAAGGCATGGACACCGAGATCGCCAGCAAGCTTGCAGCCAACGGGATCATCACGCGCGATGCGCTGGCCGATCTCGCTGGCGACGAGCTGACGGAATTGACCGGCATCGACGCCGAGCGCGCGCAGCACCTGATCATGAAGGCTCGCGCGCATTGGTTCGAAGCCGAAGCAGCAACTGCTAATTTGACTTCAGGGGCCGTCACCAGCGGCGCCGGGAAGTAAGGCGCGAGCTCAATCGCGCAGGAGATCGGCATGGCGCAAACCACCATCGAACAATTCGCATCCGAACTCAAGATGCCCGCCGGCACGCTGGTCGAGCAGTTGACCGCAGCCGGCGTGGACGGCAAGAAAGAAGGCGACCAGCTCACCGAGCATGACAAGACACGCCTGCTCGATTACCTGCGCAAGCAACACGGCGCGGCCGCGGAACCGAAGAAGCGCATCACACTGACGCGCAAGCAGACCACGGAAATCAAGGCCGCCGACTCCACCGGCAAGGCGCGCACGATTCAGGTGGAGGTGCGCAAGAAGCGCGTGCTGGTCCGGCGCGAAGAGGAAGTTGCGGTGCCTGCCACTGCGGCCGACGAACCCGCAGCAGTGGTCATCGAGGAAATCGTCGAAACCCCGCCGGTGATCGAAGCCTCGCCGGTACCGGAAGTGGCCGCGGCGCCTGAAGTCATCGCGCCCGCGACCGCAGCGGTGGCGGCCACGTCGGCCGTGCCGTCGCACCTGACAGCCAAGGAAATCGCGCTGCGCGAGGAGGAAACCCGCAAGGGCCAGGCGCTGCAGAAGCGGCAGACGGACGAACTGCGCGAGCGCCAGGAACGCGAATCGGCGCGTAAGACGAAGAAGGAACGTGACGTTGAGGACGCTACCGCCAAGGCTGCGGCGGACGCGGCGGCACTGGCGAAGGCGGCGGAACCCAAGACCCCGGCCCCCGGTGCCAAGGTTGCCACCGAAGGCACGCTACATCGCCCCGCCGCCAAGCCGGGCGAAAAGCGCGATCGCGCGACGAAGAAAGCCCCTGGCCAGGTATTCCAGGAGGAAGCCGCACGCCGGCGCGCGCTGAAGCTGCGCGGCGATACCGGTGCCAGCACCGCAACACCCGGCTGGCGCGGACCGAAGGTGGGCGGCCGCCATCGCGACGACGATAGTGGCGATGCGGGCGCAGCCGCCGGAGGTCCGGTGATCCGCGAAGTCTCGGTGCCCGAGACGATCACGGTGGCCGAGCTTGCCCACAAGATGTCGATCAAGGCCACCGAAGTGATCAAGGCCATGATGAAGATGGGTACGATGGTCACGATCAACCAGATGCTGGACCAGGAAACGGCGATGATCATCGTCGAGGAAATGGGCCACAAGGCGAAGGCCGCCAAGCTGGACGACCCGGATTCACTGCTGGCGGAATCCTCAGGCGTTGGCGCGGCCGAATTGCTGCCGCGTCCGCCGGTCGTGACCGTGATGGGCCACGTGGATCACGGGAAGACATCGTTGCTCGACACGATCCGCCGTACGCGCGTGGCGAGCGGCGAAGCCGGTGGCATCACGCAGCATATCGGCGCGTACCACGTCGAGACCGCGAAGGGCGTCATTACGTTTCTCGACACGCCGGGCCACGAGGCCTTCACCGCGATGCGTGCGCGCGGCGCCAAGGTCACCGACATGGTGGTGCTGGTGGTGGCGGCCGACGACGGCGTGATGCCGCAGACGAAGGAAGCCATCGCGCATGCGAAGGCCGCCAACGTGCCGCTGGTCGTTGCCATCAACAAGATGGACAAGCCCGACGCCAACATCGATCGGGTCAAGCAGGAGCTGGTGGCGGAAAATGTGCTGCCGGAAGAGTACGGCGGCGACGTGCAGTTCATCCCCGTGTCGGCCAAGACGGGCGATGGCATCGACCGCCTGCTGGATGGCCTGCTGCTGCAGGCGGAAGTGCTCGAACTGCGCGCGGCCAAGGATGCGCCGGCGCGCGGCATCGTGATCGAAGCGCGGCTCGACAAGGGTCGCGGTCCCGTGGCCACGGTGCTCGTGCAGTCGGGAACGTTGAAGCGCGGCGACATCGTGCTGGCCGGCGCCGTGTTCGGCCGCGTGCGCGCGATGACGGATGAGAACGGCAAGCCGGTCTCCGAAGCAGGCCCCGCCATTCCGGTGGAAATTCAGGGCCTGTCCGATGTGCCGCTGGCGGGCGAGGACGTGATGGTGCTGGGCGACGAGCGCAAGGCGCGCGAAATCGCGCTGTTCCGGCAGGGCAAGTTCCGCGACGTGAAGCTGGCCAAGCAGCATGCGACCAAGCTCGAGAACATGTTCGGCGAAGTCGGCGAAAACGCCGTCAAGACGCTGACGCTGATCGTCAAGGCCGACGTACAGGGCTCGTACGAAGGCCTGTCGCAGGCGTTGACCAAGCTGTCCACCGACGAAGTGAAGGTCAACATCGTGCATGCGGCGGTGGGTGGCATCACCGAGTCCGACATCAACCTTGCGCTGGCATCGAAAGCGGTGGTGATCGGCTTCAATGTACGCGCCGATGTTCAGGCGCGGAAGCTCGCCGAGTCGAGTGGCGTGCAGATCCGTTACTACACGATCATCTACGACGCGGTCGACGAGGTGAAGGCGGCGCTGTCAGGCATGCTGACACCCGAGCAGAAGGAAAGCCGCCTCGGCATGGTTGAGATCCGCGAGGTCTACCGGATCTCGAAAGTCGGTACCGTCGCGGGCTGCTATGTGCTTGAGGGGCTGGTGCGCCGCAGTTCGCGCATTCGCCTGCTGCGCAACAACGTCGTCATCCACGAAGGCGAACTCGATTCGCTGAAGCGCTTCAAGGACGACGTCCGCGAAGTGAAGTTCGGCTTCGAGTGCGGCCTGTCTATCAAGAACTACAACGAGGTGGAGGTTGGTGACCAGCTCGAAGTGTTCGAGGTCGTCGAGGTCTCGCGGACGCTGTAAGACACCCAATGAAGAAGAACGCGCAGCGTGCGCATCGAGTGGGCGACCAGATCCAGAAGGAGCTGGCCGATCTGTTGCGCAACGAGGTGAAGGATCCGCGCGTGGGCGAGGTGACGGTCACGAATGTGGACGTCACGCAGGACCTGTCGCACGCAACGATCCACTTCACGCATCTGGCGGGCCGCGAACACGCGGACACCACGATGGCGGCTTTGGCGCGCGCCAGCGGCTTCCTGCGCAGCTCACTGGCACAGCGCCTCGACCTCTACACGGTGCCGCAGTTGCACTTCGCGTACGATGACTCGATCGAGTCGGGCATGCGACTGTCGCAGCTGATCGACGAGGCCGTGGCTGCAGACAAGAAGCTGGCGGACGGCTGAGTCAAATTCGAATTCCTCGGCGCCGCGTTGATGGCGTGCTGCTGCTCGACAAGCCATCCGGCATTTCGTCGAACGCCGCGTTGCAACGCGCCAAGCGCGCGTTGAACGCCGCGAAGGCGGGCCACACCGGTACGCTCGATCCGCTGGCCTCGGGCCTGTTGCCGCTGTGTTTCGGCGAGGCCACCAAGTTCGCGCAGGCGTTGCTCGATGCCGGCAAGCGCTACACGGCCACCGTCCGGTTCGGCGCGACCACCGCGACCGGCGACACTGAAGGTCCGATCACTGCGACCTATCCCGTGACCTTCACCGCTGCGGAACTTGACGCCACGCTGTGCACCTTCACCGGCACGCAGACCCAGATTCCCCCGGCCTATTCGGCGCTCAAGTTCGAGGGCAAGGCGCATTACGAATACGCGCGCGCCGGCGTGGACGTGCCGCGGCCCCCGCGCGAGATCACGATCCACGCGCTGCGGCTCCTCGGATGGAACCCACCGGACGCCGTGCTGGATGTCGAGTGCAGCAAGGGCACCTACATCCGGGTGCTGGCCGAGGATGTCGGCCGGGCGCTTGGCTGTGGCGCCCACCTGGCCGCGCTGCGCCGCACCGCCACCGGCGGCTTTGCGCTGGGCGATGCAGTCACGCTGGCGCAGTTCGAGGCGCTGGAATCTGGCGTCCGCGACCGGACGCTGCTCCCGGTGGCAGTCCTGGTGGCGGACCTGCCTCGTCTGCCCGTGGATCAGGCCGCCGCAACAGCGTTCCGGCAGGGTCGGACCATCGACGGCGCGCCGCTGGCGGATGGCCCGTGCGCCGTGTTCTGCGGGATCGAATTGCTGGGAATCGCGGACGTGTCCTGCCGGCGCGCGCAGCCCCGGCGGGTGATCCCCGGCATGGCTGCCGGCGAGGTCCAACCTACTTGAAATCAAAGCGTTTTTCAGCCTATAATCTTAGTCTTTGCCGAAGTGCAATCGAAGTACAAATCTAGCGAAATGACGAGCGAGAGAAAAGGAACAATCGAGATGGCTGTAACGGTTCAGGACAAGGCGAAAGTAATCGCCGACAATCAGCGTGGCAAGGGCGACACCGGTTCCCCGGAAGTGCAGGTCGCGCTACTTACCGCCCGCATCAATGGTCTTACCGACCATTTCAAGACGAACGTGAAGGATCACCACTCGCGCCGCGGTTTGCTACGCATGGTGTCGCGTCGCCGCAAGTTGCTCGACTACCTGAAGTCGCGCAACGTCGACGGCTATCGCGCGTTGATCGACAAGCTGGGCCTGCGCAAATAATCCGGGCCGGCGTCGGATCGAATGCCGCCGCCGCCGCCCTCCGATTGAAACCCTGCAATGGCCGGGCGCGCTGACGCCACCGGCCATTGTCGCTACTGGGATCCGCCACTATGTTCAACCATATCAAGAAATCGATTGCCTACGGCCGCCATACGTTGACCCTCGAAACCGGCGAAATCGCCCGCCAGGCCGGTGGCGCCGTGCTGGCCAGCCTCGGCGACACCGTGGTGCTCGTCACCTGTGTCGCCGCCAAGTCGGCCAAGCCGGGCCAGGACTTCTTCCCGCTGACCGTCGACTACCAGGAAAAGACCTACGCCGCCGGCAAGATCCCCGGCGGCTTTTTCAAGCGTGAAGGCCGGCCGTCGGAGAAGGAAATCCTGACCTGCCGCCTGATCGACCGCCCGTTGCGTCCGCTTTTTCCGGATGCGTTCTACAACGAGGTGCAGATCGTCGCGACGGTGATGTCGGTCGATCCGGAAATCGATCCGGACATCGTGGCGATGATCGGCGCGTCGGCTGCGGTATCGCTGGCGGGCATCCCGTTCGCGGGCCCCATCGGCGCGGCACGCGTCGGCTACATCGACGGCCAGTACATTCTCAACCCGTCGAAGAGCGAGCTCACCACGTCGACACTCGATCTCGTCGTCGCCGGCACGGAAGCCGCGGTGCTGATGGTCGAATCCGAAGCCCAGGAATTGCCTGAAGAAGTGATGCTGGGTTCGGTCGTGTTCGGCCACCAGCAGCAACAAGCGGTCATCGAACTCATCCACGCATTGGTGGAAGAGGGCGGCAAGCCGTTGTGGGACTGGACTGCCCCGGCCAAGGACGAGGCCATGATGGCCAAGGTCACCGCGTCCATCGAGGCCGACCTGCGCGAGGCGTACCAGTTGCGCCAGAAGCAGGCCCGCCAGCAACGGCTGAAGGAAATCTCGAAAAAGGCGATGGCGGAATGCGTTCCCGCCGACGCGTCGCCCGATTACGCACGCGCGGTCGGCAATTTCATGTTCGAACTCGAGTCGAAGATCGTGCGCCACCAGATCCTGGCCGGGGAGCCGCGCATCGACGGTCGCGACACGCGCACGGTGCGCCCCATCAACATCCGCACCGGCGTCTTGCCGCGCACGCACGGCTCTGCTCTATTCACGCGCGGCGAAACGCAGGCGCTGGTCGTCGGCACGCTGGGCACCGCGCGCGACGAACAGATCATCGACGCGTTGATGGGCGAGTTCCGTGACCGCTTCATGTTCCATTACAACTTCCCGCCGTTCGCCACCGGTGAAACCGGCCGCGTGGGCAGCCCCAAGCGCCGCGAAATCGGCCATGGCCGCCTCGCCAAGCGCGCGCTGATCGCCGTGCTCCCGAGCGCCGAGGAGTTCTCGTACTCGATGCGCGTCGTGTCGGAGATCACCGAGTCCAACGGCTCGTCGTCGATGGCATCGGTGTGCGGCGCCAGCCTCG
The DNA here is from genome assembly GCA_038321425.1 of Burkholderiales bacterium. Classification (GTDB taxonomy): domain Bacteria; phylum Pseudomonadota; class Gammaproteobacteria; order Burkholderiales; family Casimicrobiaceae; genus VBCG01. The sequence goes on from JBBQEY010000011.1 coordinate 15,566, forward strand.
CGATGATGGACGCCGGCGTGCCCACCAAGGCGCACGTGGCCGGTATCGCGATGGGCCTCATCAAGGAAGGCAACCGCTTTGCGGTGCTTACCGACATTCTGGGCGACGAAGATCACCTGGGCGACATGGACTTCAAGGTCGCCGGTACCGACCGTGGCGTCACGGCGCTGCAGATGGACATCAAGATCCAGGGCATCACGAAGGAAATCATGGCGGTGGCGTTGTCGCAGGCGCGCGAAGGCCGCATGCACATCCTCGGCCTGATGCAGGAAGCCTTGCCGCATGCCCGCACCAATATCTCGCAGCACGCGCCGCGGATGATGACGTTCAAGATCAACCCGGAAAAGATTCGCGACGTGATCGGCAAGGGCGGTGCGGTCATCCGTGCGCTGACCGAGGAAACCGGCTGCACGATCGACATCAAGGACGACGGTACGGTCACGATCGCGTCGGTCAACTCCGACGCCTGCAACGCGGCACGCAAGCGCATCGAGGACATCACCGCGGAAGTGGAAGTGGGCCGCATCTACGAGGGCCCGGTGCTGCGTCTCCTCGACTTCGGCGCGATCGTGCAACTGATCCCCGGCAAGGACGGCCTGCTGCACATCTCGCAGATCGCCAAGGAACGCGTCAACGCGGTTTCCGACTACGTGAAGGAAGGCCAGATCGTTCGCGTCAAGGTGATCGAGGCCGACGAAAAGGGCCGCGTGCGCCTGTCGATGAAGGCCGCTGCGGAGGAAGACGCGGCCAACAAGGGTGGCGCCGCGCCGGCGCCCGCGACGGCGGAAGCTCCGCCGATCGGGATGGTCGAGTAGGCCCCAAGGCCGCTGTCGCTGCCTCGAATGGGCGCGTTGAAAGACGCGCCCTTCGACATTTTACGTCGTCCACCACCACGACGGCGTGGCCAGACGAGCCGCTCATGCCTGGCACGTTGGGTCAATGAAGTAATCCACGATTTTCGAGATCTGCCCACGCATCATTTCGCGTCCGCGCACGATCCGGCAGCCGCGCGACTCGGCCAATGCCAACAGTGGAGTTTGTTCGGGCCTGACTATTGCATCGAACACGATCAATTCAGGATCAAGATCAGTTTCTTCGATGGGAAGGCGACGATCATCCAGCATACCCACTGGGCAGGCATTGAGTAGCACGTCAATCATGTCCAGACAGGGCTTGCCGACGGTCACCAACGTCCCTGGGCTGATTCGGCGAATCATTTCGAACACTCGCGTGCATCGAGCAGGGTCCACATCGAATATTCGCATCGACGCAGGCTTTTCCCCGGCAATAGCCGCCGCGATGGCGGCCCCAGCCCCGCCCAAGCCGATCAGCATCACCTTCCTTTCGGCAAATGCGTAGCCACGCTGGCGAAACGCTTCTACACAACCCAGACCATCGAATATTTCGCCGGCCCAGCTATTGCTCGAGACGCGGGCCATCGCATTGATTGCACCAATCGCTGTTGCCTGTGGGCCTACGAGCGTCGCAAATTGCGTGGCACGGACTTTGAATGGAATTGTGAATATGAGGCCTTTGACGTTCTCCACTTTAAGTAACTGCGGCAATACAAGTTCAAATTCGCTGCTGCGGATGTGCATTGGAATCAATATCGCGTTGATGTTCCGCAAATGTAGTTCATGCGTCACCATTTCTGGCGAGCGAACCTGCTCTATTGGATCGCCGACGATGCCGTAGACCTGTGTTCTACCATTCAGGAAATTCACTTCATCCATTGCGCTCCCCTGTTACCGGTCACATCAACTTCGCCCAGCACCGCGCAAACAGCTCGAGTGCCTAATCGATCCGTCAACGTCCCATCAGCAGTGAGGGCAGAAACGTGGTCACTGGTGGCCATAGAGTGCACAACACAAGCACGGCGAACAGCGGTACTAGGTAGGGGAGTACTGCGCGCGCCATCCTCTCGAATGGAACGTCGGCTACTTTGGCAGTCACATAGAGCACCACCCCCACCGGCGGCGTGACGGTTCCAATCATCAGGTTCAACACGAACACCAGGCCAAACTGCACCGGGTCGATGCCGAGTTGGAGCGCGACAGGAACGAAAATCGGGATCAATATCAGCATCGCCGCAAGCGCTTCCATGAAGCATCCGACGACGAGCAGCAGAATGTTGACGATCAGCAGATAGACAATCGGGTTGGTGGTAAGCGCGACCAGCTGCGTACCGAACTCTTGCGGCAACCGCGATACGGAGATGCAGTAGCCCATCAGTGCAGCGGTCATTACCAGTGCCATCACGACCCCGGTCGTCTCTACAGTGTCGACAATGAGCCGCGGCAGATCGACCAGGCGGAGCTCGCGATACACGAAAAGCCCCAGCACCAGGGCGTAGACAACGGCGACCGCCGCTGCCTCGGTCGGCGTAAACACACCCGAAAACAGTCCGCCGAAGAGCACGACTGGCGCCATCAGCGCCCAGAACGCGCGCCTGAATGCAAGCCACAACTGCGCCACGCCTTCGAAAGGGTGGCGTGGCATGTTGCGCCGAATCGCCAGGTGACGGACCATCAGCATCAGCGCGACCGCCATCAGTAGACCCGGAATCACGCCGGCCAGGAAAAGTGCGCCGATCGACGTTTCGGCCGTGACGCCGTAGATGATCATCGGCAGAGACGGGGGAATGATCGGGCCGATGGTTGCCGAAGCGGCGGTAATGGCGCCCGCCGTCTCGGCGTCGTAGCCCTCTCGCTTCATCGCCTCGATTTCTACCGTACCAAGTCCGGCGGCGTCCGCGACCGCCGAACCGCTCATGCCGGCAAAGATCACCGACCCCAGGATGTTCGCTTGCGCGAGTCCGCCGCGCATCCAGCCGACGACGCTCTTCGCAAACTCGAAGATGCGCATGCTGATACCGGCCGAGTTCATCAGATTGCCCATCAGAATGAACAAGGGCGCGGCAAGCAGCGGAAACGAGTTGGCCGCCATTGCAATCTTTTGCGGGATCACGATGGTTGGGATGCCGGCTATCGTCAGGAAAACGAATCCGGCGAGCCCCATCGCGGTGTATATCGCCGGGCCGACGAACAGCGCGACAAACCACGCCCCCAGCACCCCCAGCATCAGCGTAATCACGGGTGGGCTGTACCGCCTGAGGCCCACGCTCGAAGTGCCGCGCGGGTATCGGCAAGTGCATACGCAGCGACAGCGAACGCTGCAATGGGCACAATGGCATAGACGATGCCCATCGGGATCGCAAGCGCGGTGGTGTCGACGTCAAGGTTGCGCAGCATAAGCCGCCAACCCTGCCAGCCAAGCAACGCCGCGAAGGCAAGTGCCGCGAACGCACCGATGATGCGACAGGTTGCAGCACCCCGGGCACTGAGCCGTGTTGCGAGCATGTCGATTGCGAGGTGACTGCGTCGGCGCGCCGCGATGATCCAGCCCAGGAAGGACACCCACACGAAGAGGTAGCGCGCGAGTTCGTCGCTCCAGGTCAGCGGGTCGTTCAGAAAATAGCGGAAGCCAATCTGCGCCAGGACGCACGCAAACATACTTGAAAATGCGGCGATGGCTGCGGTGTCGATCACTCGATCAACCAAAGGGCGCGGGTTTCGTAGGGGTGGCATCGGTGCGTAGAGCGACTTGAGGGTGCGGATTGCAGTCTCGACCCCAGTGGTCCCGGCTACCGGTTCGACTGGATACGCTCGTAGGTACCCGCACCCCACTTGGCCTCGAACATTTTCGGCACTTTGGCTACCACCGGGTCGCGGAAGAGCTTCGGGTCCGGAGTGATCACTGTCATGCCTGCGGCCTTGAGGGTGTCGACAAGCGTGGCTTCCTGACGAATGAGCTCCGTGTCCTGCCAGGCGATTCCGGCCTTGACCGCGTCCTCGATAATCTTGCGATCAGCAGGTGCCAACCCCTGCCAGAAGGACTCGTTCACGACAATCAGTCGCGGCGTGATGATGTGTCCCGTCAGCACCAGGTACTTTTGTACCTCGTCAAATTTGCCCGACCTGATGGTCGGCAGCGGATTTTCCTGGCCATCCACAACGTTCTGTTTCAGCGCCAGGTAAAGCTCGCCGAAGTTCATCGGTGTGGGCTTCGCACCCCAGGCCTCGGCCATCGCTTTGAACACGTCGTTCTCAGGCACGCGCAGTTTGAAGCCGACCAGGTCGGCGGGCGTACGAACTTCCTTTTGCGTCGTCGTGATATGGCGGGTACCGTAATAGGTGGTGCCAAGAATGCGCATGCCGCGCGCCTTGACCAGCGTCTCGTTGAACGCGGCACCGATCGGACCGCTCATCGTGTTCTGGAGGTGCGCCGCGTCCCGCCACACGTAAGGCGCCTCAACCACTGAGATCGAAGGCACCCAGGCACCGAAATTGGCCGCACCTTCGGTCACGATCTGCTGCGCCCCATTGGCGACCGCATCGATCATGTCGCGTGACCCACCGAGCTGACCGCCGGGGAAACCTTGCACGGCGATGCGTCCGCCAGATTTTGCCTTAACATCGGCCGCGATTCGCTCGATCATCTGTACCGAGGGATGCGTTCCACCGACGACATCGCCCCACCGGATCGTCACCTGTTGCGCCAACGCGCTGGTGTTCGAGATGGCCGCTGCTACAGCGATCATGCCTATCCAATGTTTTGCTTTCATGGCTTTCTTCCTCGGGTTGTGCGCGGTCGTGCCGCGCTCTTGTCGTCGCGCCGGGACGAACGCGTTCCGGCGGGTTTCTTCGGAGCTGCCTTGGCCATGAGCGAAGCCGGGATTCCGTCGCCGAACCCCAGCACTCGATCCCGCGAACCGACGATATGCGCTTCCATCGCAGCCGACGCGCGGCGCGCGTCGCGGGAGGCGAGTGCCTCGATCACGGCCAGATGGACCCGCATCACCGGTACCACCAGATTGGCGTAGATGATCGTCTCGCTTTGGCGGACCAGACGAATCTTGAGCATGTTGACTCGATACGCGCTGGAGATCATTTCATTGCCGAGCGAATCGACGATGTCACAGTGCATATTGTCGTCGAGCGCCTGGGCTTCGGCGATCAACGCCGGTGTTACGCCACTTGCTGCGGCGACAAGCACTGCTTCGTGCTCTTCCGCGAGTCGGGCGAACGCGGTGTCAGGCGCTGATCGGGCAAACGCAGCGGCAGCTTCACGCTCGATCATCAGTCGAAAGCCGAACGAGTCGCGGATCAGGCGAACGTCGACTTCCCGAATCTGAATCCCGCGTTGCGGCACGGTTCGGATCAGACCGTCCGCTTCCAGTCTCAGTACCAATTCGCGAATGGCGCCAAGCGGCATTCCCGTAATTTCGGTCAGTTCGCGCTGCGACACGAACTGGCCTGGCCGGATGTCGCGTGCAATGAGCCCCCGCTGAAACTGCAGGTAGGCTTGTTCGCGCAGGTTCAGAATTCCGTTCAATTGAGATCGACACCAAAGAACCGGGCGAATTGCGTAGCGACGATGGCGAAGGTCGTGCCTGGTCGGCGTGGTATCAATTCTGCATGCACATTAATATGTTAGTGCGTAATTAGTGACGATGCAAGTGCTGAGTGGTGGCGGCGCACTTCTTGCTGTTTCTGTTGCAGGGGGCAATGCTCGTCCACGTCCGCCTGCGCAGGTGACGTTAATAATCTTATTTAAAACATTATCTTAGTGAACTATTCCGCAATTCAGCACGGACGTGGTCCTCGCCTGCCCTCAACGGCAGACTGCGACAGGTACCCGACGCTGGCCGGCACTCGGACGCGATGGCAGGGCATCTTCGCATGAGCGACCTGCACGCCGACCTGCTGCGCCAGCTCAACGCACTCCGCATTTCGCCGGATTCGATCCTGCCGGCAGACGCGCCGTGGTCGAAGCTGCTGGTCGCGGTGAGCTGCGCCTACCAGGACAACGAGCAGGCCCGGTTGGCGCTGGCGGAGTCCCATGCGGTGGCCTCAGGGAAGCTGACCGAAGTCAATCGCGCGCTTGCCGCGGAAAAGGCGTTGCTCGAGTCGCGCGTGGAGGAGCGGACGCGCCGCCTGCAACAAAGCGAGGCACATCTTTCGGAAGCCCAGCGGATTGCCACGGTGGGCAGCTGGTCGCACGATCCGCACTCGGGCGCCACCAGGTGGACGGAGGAGTGCTTTCGGCTTTTCGGACTCGAGAACAGCGGCAGCGCGCCACCGTTCTCGCAGGTGCTGGAGCTGACGCACCCCGATGACCGGCAGCGCGTGCGCGATGTGATCGTCGCGGCGTACAAGCAGGGCGCCAACGCCGACATCGAGTTCCGCATCGTCCGCGAGAACGGCAAGGTGATGTGGCTGCATGCGCTCGAGGAAACCTTCACCAACAGCGAAGGCAAGGCAGCGCTGATGCGCGGCACTCTGCGCGACATAACGCACCAGAAGCAGGCCGAGTTCGAGCGCGATCAGGCCACCAACCGCCTCAACACGGCGATGCACGGCTCCAACCTGATCCTGGTGGACGTCGATCCGCAGGGGGTCGTCTATCTGTCCGAGCGTTGGAACGTGTTGCTGGGTGGGCCGCCGCAGGAAACCCACACGACCTTCGATGCGTTGATGGCGCGCACGCATGAAGACGAGCGCGACGGCATCCTGGCGCAATACGTCGACACGCTGACCGGCCGCTCGGCCGAATACAACATCGAACATCGCGTGCGCGCCAATGACGGCAGCTGGCGCTGGATACGGTGCCGGGGCCGCGTCGTCGAGCGCGATGCGCACGGCCGGGCGCGCCGGCTGGCCGGCATCAACGAGGACATCACGCCGCGCAAGCTGGCGGAGGAGCGCCTGCGCAACAGCGAGAACCGGTTCCGCAGTCTGCTCGCGCTGTCGTCCGACTGGTACTGGGAGCAGGACGCGCAACTGCGGTTCACCAAGGTATCGGGCCTCGACCCCGACAACCATCGAATTGGTGTGGACCAGCTGCTGGGCCGGACCACCTTCGACGCCGGCGAGATGCAGGTGGACGAGACCGATGCCGCGCGCCACCGCACGCTGACGGCGGCGCGGCAGCCGTTTAAGGACCTGTGCCACACGACGCGCGACGCCGATGGACAGCTGCGGTACTGGAGTTTCTCGGGCGAGCCGGTGCACGACGACGACCGGCATTTCATCGGCTATCGCGGCATCGCACGAGATGTCACGCAGGCGCGCCGCGCCGAGGAGAAGATCCGCCGCCTCGCGCACTTCGACGAACTGACGGGCCTGCCCAACCGCACGATGTTCATGCACACGCTGCAACGGGCCTCGAGTCTCGCCCAGCGGCGCAACAAGACTTTCGCGCTGTTCTTCATTGACCTCGATCGCTTCAAGAACATCAACGACAGCCTTGGGCACGAGGCCGGGGACCGGCTGCTGCAGGATGTCGCGCGCCGGCTGCGTCATCACTTGCGCGAGTCGGACACCGTGGCGCGCCTTGGTGGCGACGAGTTCGTCGTGCTGGTCGAGGATTGTGCCGATGTGCGCGAGCTCGATGCGATCGCCCAGAACATCCTCAACGCCGTCGGCCGGCCCTATGTGCTGTCGGGACAGGAATATCACGTCACCGGCAGTATCGGCATCTCCACGTATCCGGCCGATGGCCAGGACCCCGCCGCGCTGCTCAAGAATGCCGACATCGCGATGTACCTCGCGAAGGATCGTGGCAAGAACAATTTCCAGTTCTACTCACCGCAGCAGAATGCGCATTCCTTCGAACGGCTGGCGCTGGAGTCGGCGCTGCGCCACGCACTGGAACGCTCCGAGTTCGTGCTGCATTTCCAGCCGAAGGTGGAGATCGCCACCGGCAGCATCGTGGGTGTCGAGGCACTGCTGCGTTGGAATCATCCGGACCTGCAGATGGTGACGCCCAACCAGTTCATCCCTCTGGCCGAGGAAACGGGCCTGATCGTGCCGATCGGCCGCTGGGTGCTGCGGACAGCCTGCGCGCAATCGGTGGCATGGCAGCGCGAAGGCCTGCCGCCGCTGCGGATCGCGGTCAACCTGTCCGCACGCCAATTCGCGCACGACGGCCTGCTGGCCGACATCGCCACCGCACTGGAAGAGACGGGCATGGCACCACGCGGCCTCGAACTCGAGATCACCGAGAGCATGGTGATGCAGAATCCCGAACGCGCCGTCATCACGCTCACGCGGTTGCGCGAGATGGGAATATCGGTGTCGATTGATGATTTCGGCACCGGGTACTCATCGCTTGGCTACCTGAAACGTTTTCCCGTCGACAACGTCAAGGTGGACCGGTCGTTCATCAAGGACCTGCCGCACGACCAGGACGACGCGGCCATCACGCGGGCCGTGATTGCCATGGCGCAGAGCCTCCGCATGCGCGTGATCGCCGAAGGCGTCGAAACGCGCGAGCAACTTGCCTTCCTGCGCGAGCACGGCTGCGACGAATGTCAGGGCTACTACCTCAGTCGGCCGTTGCCGGCCGGTGAGTTCGCGTTGCTGGTGCGGTCGTGGCCGCGGCTGACGCTGGCCGCCTGAGGATCAACTATCGCGCGACGGTGCGCGGGTTCTCGAGTAGCGCCTCGCCGGAGACCGTGACTGTCACGTCAGTGTTGCCGGCCTCGACGTTGACCGGCGGCGCGCTGGCCGCCATCGCATTCATGCTCTGCCTGAACATTGGCTGCGGGCGCGCGAAGTCACCGGTCTGGATCGCCACCTTGCCCGTGCGCCATGCCTGGTAGCCGAAGCCGGCGGCGGCGTTCTGCGCGCGTGCCTGCCATGACTTGATCGCCTGCTGCGTCAGCGTGTCCTCGGCGCGCCGCCGCGCATCGGGGCTGACCGCGAAGTTCATGCCGGACATCACCAATGCATCGTCGGCCTGCAGTTTTGTCACCAACGCGGCCATCGCCGCGAAGTCGGAGCCCTCGAGCGTGAGCGTCTGCGCAACGCGCCAGCGCGATGGCTGGCCCTTTTCCATGATCTGGAACGACGAGTAGCCGGACGTGGCTGCCTCGACGCCGGTGACCGCCTTGGCGCGTGCCAGCGCGCGCCCCATCCGTGCATTGACGTCGGCGGCGGCGCGCGCGGGATCGGCGTGATCCACCTCGGCGCGCAGCCACGCATACACGCGATCGTTGGCGATCGACGCGGTGGCGGAGGCGCTCAGCGAAACAATGGGTACATTGACGTTGGGCTGCGCGTCGGCCGCGCGTGCCACACCGGCCAGCATGCATGCGGCCAGCGCGAGCGCCACGGTTGCCCGCACCGTCATCCGGAGTTGGCCGTGGCAGCCAGCAGGCGCGCCGGCAGCATCTCGATGGCCGCGCGATTGGACAAAGAAAAGCAGCGCGCGGCGGCCTCGCGCCAGGGCAGCCAGAGGAACGCCACGTGTTCGCGCGGCGCTAGCTGCACGGCTACCGGCTGGGGCAGCGTCAGCCCGAAGACATGCTCGGTGTTGCGAGTGGTGCCGGGAGGGTAGCGGTGTCGCCATTGCGGAAAGATCTCGTAGTCGTTGGACATCTGCCAATCGTCGAGGCCGCCGTAGCGCGCGGCATCGATGCCGGTTTCCTCGCGCAGTTCGCGCGTGGCCGTCGCCAGCAGCGTTTCACCGGGATCCTGGCTGCCGGTGACCGATTGCCAGTGGTCGGCAAAGTCGGCCCGCGCAATCAGCAGCACACGCAAGTCGATCGTGTGTACGACGACCAGCGCGGAAACCGGGATCTTGAAACGCATGCGTGGCGAAGGTATGGGATGAAACGTGCGCAATGTCGAAACAGGGTTAAAACCGCTTGTAGGCACCGCGGCCCGCAGAGGTCAGGCGGTGAAGACCCAAAAAGCCACGTGGCGCTCCTTCCAGAACTCGGACGCTTCGGCCAGAATGTCCTCGAGCGTGCTCCAGTCGGTGGGATGATCGCGGCGATAGGCGGCCGCGCCCGAGATGACGATCACGCGGCCCCGCTTGCCGAGCCAGTCGCGGTCCTCCATAACGTCCGCGAGCGCGTCCCAGTTGTGGCCGAAGTGATCGGGCAGCTTCAGCGCGCGATCGAGCTCGGCGAAGAGCGCGGTGCGATCCTTGGCGTGGCCCAACTTGACGGTATCGAGCCGCAGCGCTGCATGCGTGGCCGCGGCGGCCAGAGGTTCGACCGGGCCAGTCCACGGTTGCACGCCGGCGTCGTCGACGACAGCGAGATCAGGAGCCTTCATTCGCGGATCCTCGCAAACGATGCATAGTGGTCGGCGGTGTAATAGCAAACCTCCGGCGCGGTCTTGGGACCGCCGCAGACGATGCGCCGGGCGCCGCGGTTGCGGGCCCCCGGGGTTGTCACCGTGTACTCATGATAGTGCCCGCGCGGCTTGGCCGGCAGTATGCGCTCGCGGTTGCCGAATACGACGCCGTCGCGGTCATGCTTGAACGGGCCGCCGGCGCGGATGCTGACCAGCACGTTGCGGCCCTGCACCGGCAGGTCGCGCACCGCGACTTCCGGCAAGGGCAGGTTGGTGGTGCGTGCCGAGAGCTGCGGCGCGACCGCCACCGTCGCCGCGAGGATGAATCCTGCGGCGAGGTGGCGAAACAGGCACTGCATGCGGCTCATGGAGCTCAATTGGACTGCCTTCGCGCTTCGCGCTCCGGAGTTCGCCCTGGGGACGGCCCGGCGGGCTCATGCGCCGCAGTGTACGTCAGGTGGAAGCGACTTTCACGGCGTCGGTGGGGCGCACCTTGAGGTGCAGGTCGCGAAGTTGCTGCTCGGTGACTGGCGTGGGCGCATCTACCAGCAGGTCCTGCCCGCGCTGCGTCTTGGGGAACGCAATCACGTCCCGGATCGACTCGGCGCCGCACATCAGCGTGACGATCCGGTCGAGGCCGAACGCAATGCCACCGTGCGGCGGCGCGCCATACTGCAAGGCGTTCAGCAGGAAGCCGAATTTGCGCTGCTGGTCCTCCGGCGAAATGCCGAGCGACGCGAACACCTTCGCCTGCACCTCGGGCCGGTGGATCCGTACGGAGCCGCCACCGATTTCCCAGCCGTTCATCACGACGTCATACGCCTTGGCAATGGCATTGCCCGGATTGGCCTGAAACAGGTCCTCGTGGCCGTCCTTGGGTGCGGTGAACGGATGGTGCCGCGCTGCCCATGTGTCGTTCTCGTCGTCGTGCTCGAACATCGGGAAGTCGACGACCCACAGCGGCTTCCAGCCACCGATGGCGAGCCCGCGATCGTGGCCCACCTTGGCGCGCAACGCGCCCAGCGCATCGTTGACGACCTTGGCCTTGTCAGCGCCGAAGAAGATGAGGTCGCCGTTCGCCGCGCCCGTGCGCGTGAGGATCTCGCGCAGCACCGGTTCCGGCAGGAACTTGACGATTGGCGACTGCAGGCCTTCCTCGTTCACCTTGGCGGCATCGTTGACCTTGATGTACGCCAGGCCGCCGGCGCCGTAGATCTTCACGAACGTCGTGTAGTCGTCGATCTCCTTGCGCGACAACGTGCCGCCGCCAGGCACGCGCAGCGCCGCCACGCGGCCGTTGGCGCGGTCCGCGGCAGCACGGAACACCTTGAAGTCCACCGTGCGCATCACCTCGGTGAGGTCGGTGAGCACCAGCGGAATGCGGAGGTCCGGCTTGTCCGAGCCGTACTTGTCCATCGCTTCGGCGAAGGCCATGACGGGGAAAGGGTCCGGCAGGTCTTCACCGAGGGCTTCCTTCCACATCGTGCGGATCAGTTTTTCCATCATCGCGCGGATGTCGAGCTCGTCCATGAACGATGTCTCGATATCGATCTGGGTGAACTCCGGCTGGCGGTCGGCGCGCAGGTCTTCGTCGCGGAAGCACTTGACGATCTGGTAATAGCGGTCGAAGCCCGCCATCATCAGCATCTGCTTGAAGAGCTGCGGCGACTGCGGCAACGCGTAGAACTGACCGTGATGGATGCGCGAGGGCACGAGGAATTCGCGCGCGCCTTCCGGCGTCGACTTGTAGAGCACCGGAGTTTCGATGTCGATGAAGCCGAGCTCGTCGAGATAGCGGCGCGCCGACATCGCGGCGCGGTAGCGCAGCATCATGTTGTTCTGCATCTGCGGACGGCGCAGGTCGAGCACGCGATGCTCGAGGCGCACGGTTTCCGACAGGTTCTCGTCGTCCATCTGGAAAGGCGGCGTCAGCGAGGCATTCAGCACCTCGATCTCATGCGCCAGCACTTCGATCTCGCCGGACACGAGGTTGGTGTTGATGGTGCCTTCCGGGCGCGGGCGCACCCGGCCGGTGATCGTCACGCAATATTCGTTGCGCAGCGTTTCGGCCACCGCGAAGGTGGCGGCGCGGTCAGGATCGCAGACGATCTGGACCAGGCCCTCGCGGTCGCGCAAGTCGATGAAGATGACGCCGCCATGGTCACGGCGGCGCTGGACCCAACCCATCAGGGTGACGGTCTGCTCGAGGTAGCGGCGGTCGATGCGGCCGCAGTAGTCGGTACGTTTCACGGCAGATTCTCCAGACGAACGCTTGACGCCCGAGGGCGTGGAAATGGTGGCGATGGCGAGACGATGCGGGGCACGGGCTGCCGCGGCGCCTTCGCCGCATGCGGCGAAGGCGTCACGCAGCCCGGTCAATTTCGGGGATGGGTGGTGCCGGCAACCGGGGCCGGAATGCCGGCCGGGGGTACCGCTGCGCCGGGTCGCGGCACGACGACGCCCATCGAGATGACGTATTTCAGCGCCTCGTCGACCGACATGTCGAGGTCGCGGACGCGCGATTTCGGCACGATGATGAAATAGCCCGACGTGGGGTTGGGCGTGGTGGGTACGTACACGCTGACATGTTCCTCGGTCAGGTGGCGGGTCACCACGCTGGCCGGCGCGCCGGTCAGGAACGCGATGGTCCACGAGCCCTCGTGCGGAAACTCGACCAGCAGCGCCTTGCGAAACGCGTTGCCCGAATCGGACAGCAGCGTGTCGCTGACCTGCTTCACCGACGAATAGATTTGCTTCACGACGGGAATGCGGCCGAGAATCCGCTCCCAGAACCGGATGAGATGGGCGCCGAAGAAATTGGCGGCGACGACGCCGGTGCCGAGCAGGATCGCGAAGCTCAGCAGTACGCCGAAACCGGGAATGTGCATGCCGAGAAGGGCGTCGGGGCGCGCGCTCTCGGGGAACAGGTACAGCGTCTGGTCGAGCGTGGTGACGAGGAAGTGCAGCACCCATATCGTGATGCCGAGCGGCACCCAGACCAGGAGCCCGAGGATGAGGTAGCGCTTCATGGTGCGACTCGTGGGCGGCGCGCTCAACTGGCGGCGGCGGTGCCGCCGGAGGGCGCGGCCTTGGTGTCCGCCTTCGCCGTGGAGGTTTCGGCCTTGGCCGCCGGTGCGGCTTCCGTGGTCTTGGTTTCACCCGCAGGCGCGGCACTGGCGCCGGCATCGTCGGGCTTGGCGGTGGCGGGGGCCGCCGGCTTGTTCCCGCCCCGGAAATCCGTCTGGTACCAGCCGCTGCCCTTCAGCTGGAAGCCGGCGGCCGAGACCTTCTTGACGAGCGTCTCCTTGCCGCAGGCAGGGCATGTGGTCAGCGGTGCGTCGCTGAATTTGCGGATGGCCTCATGCTCGTTTCCGCAGGCATCACAACGATATTCGTAAATGGGCATCAATCGAACTCCGGGCACGCTGCCGGGTGTGGCAGCGCGTGCGCGTCAGGCGGATCGCGGTGTCGGCGCTTGTGGTGCCGACACTTGGCTAAATTACCTGATTCGAACTACCTGATTCGCAATGATTAATTAACTTTCCATTATACCGCGTTCCGGCCCTCCCGCGCATACCCTGCAGGCGACGGGCCGCGCCGCGTGCGGGGCGAGTGGAGTATTTTCCAATAGTGAAATGAGCCTGAAGGATTCTCGGGAGGAGTGAATCAGGCGGCGGCTTTGGATCGACGGAGGATGGATTGGAAGAGCTTGGAACTGGCGGTAGTCATAGCGGCTGCGGCCTCATTATCGGTCATGACGCGAGATTGCGATTGCAGCAAGGCAAAGGTTAGATCCGCGCGTAGGGCGGTCGCCGGCAAGTTCAAGGAAATGAGCTTGTCGTAGGGGGTCATGATCTGCTCCTGCGGATAGTGTTTGGTGATCTTGCCTTTGGGGTCGATGCTTTCCGTAGCAAAGAAACAGGGGCGGTGGAAATTGAGGTAGGGATTGAGGAAGTTCTGGCAGAACGCATTCATGGGGCCGGCGAAGCGTTGGCTGATATGCGCATAGCCGAAGTGTTTGCGGATCACTGCGCCATTCTTGCTTTCGACCAAGGCGTTGTCGTTGGTGTGGCGGGGTCTGGAACGGGTGAATTCGATGCGCAGCTTGTTGAGCAAGCTGGCGACATCGTGGTTGACGTACTCGCTGCCGCCGTCGGAATGAAAGCCGCGCACCACGAACGGAAACTGCGCCAGCAATTGCTCGATGACCGGCAGCAGATAGGCTTCACTGATGCGCTCGCAGGTGGCCACCAGCTGCCATTGGGTGACGATGTCGACGGCATTGATGTGGTAGAGGCCCTTGATCCCGTCCTGGTCGCCCTGGTGGACGGTATCGATGCGGATGAAGCCGGGCTGTCCCTGCGGCGCCGGCGCGCGGCGCACGCCGATGCGGCTGGGTCGGCTGTGGGTCTTGACGAAGTGCCGGCGCTGCTTCTGGTAAAGGGATTGGGCACGCAGGTTGTACAGATGGGCGACGGAGATGCCGGCCAGTCGGGCGTAGCGGGCATCACCATCCAGCCGCCAGGCGCGTTCCAGGAGCACCCGCGTGGCGGGTCCTGACAAAGTGTTGTGCAAACTGTCGGTATGGGCAAGCAGCCGCACATCGTCAGGCGTGAATTTGCGGCCGAACGAGGTTCGATTGGTGTTGGAGCGCCGCACTAGGTGCGCCCCACCCACATGGCGAGTGATGAGCCGGGTGAGTTGGCCGCGGGAGTAGCCGGTCATGCGCATCAGGTAGGCGCGGAGCAGCCCCCTGGCCTCCTTGCCATGGCGCTGGTAACCGAAGCGGCGCAGCACCTGTTCGATGAATTCATAGCGCTGCCGGACCGTGGCCTGGGAGGTCAGCGTCACGTCCGATACCCCGGCCATCCAGCTGCGTAACTGCTCGATTGTGGCGAGCTTTAAGTCATTCATGTCGATCACCATGCAGTGATGATCGATCCCAAACCGCTCCTTCAGACTCATTTCCCATTGGAATGACGGTAGCCCCTTCAGGCTCATAGGCCATTGGAAGAGGCTAGTGGTGGTGAGCGGCGATCAAGTTGCTTTATGCTGGTGCCGCGCGTCATCCCGTGCGTCGATCATGCCCTCGAACATGACCGACAAGGCCGGGCTCATCGCCACGGCGATGACGGTGGTCAAGGCAGCGGAAAAGTAGCGCCCGCGCACGCGGCGCATTTACGGAGGCGGCATGGATTTGCAGGGCAATGCATTCATCGTGACCGGCGGCGCGTCGGGGCTGGGCGCGGCGACCGCGCGGATGCTGGTGGAAGGCGGCGCGCGCGTCGTGATCGCCGATCTCAAGAACGGCGAGGGTGCGTCCATCGCGGCGGAGCTCGGGACTGCCGCGCGCTACGTGCGCACCGATGTCGCGGATGACGGTAGCGCCGTGGCGGCCGTCGCAGCGACGGTGCAGGCGTTCGGCGGGCTCGCGGGACTCGTCAACTGCGCGGGGATCGTGCATGGCGAGAAGGTGGTGGGGAAGGATGGTCCGCACGCGTTGCCCGCGTTTGCGCGCGCGATCACGATCAACCTGGTCGGCACGTTCAACATGATCCGCGTGGCGGCGAACACCATGAGCACCGGCACGCCCAACGCGGGCGGTGAGCGCGGCGTGATCGTCAATACCGCGTCGGTGGCGGCGTTCGACGGGCAGATCGGGCAGGCGGCTTACGCGGCGTCGAAAGGCGGCATCGTCGCGATGACACTGCCCATTGCCCGCGAGCTGGCGCGATTCGGCATCCGGGTGATGACGATTGCGCCCGGCATCTTCCGCACGCCGATGATGGACAGCCTGCCGGAGGAGGTGCAACAGGCGCTCGGCAAGATGGTGCCGTTTCCCTCGCGGCTCGGCGAAGCGCCCGAGTTCGCGTCGCTGGTCGCGGAGATCATCCGCAACCCGATGCTGAACGGCGAGGTGATCCGGCTGGACGGCGCGATCCGGATGGCGCCGAAGTAAAAAAGTGTAGGGTCAGAGACTAAAAAAGTGTAGGGTCAGAGACGACACTTCGGAAACGCAACGGCAATCGCTCCAATCGTCGCGGAAAGTGTCGTCTCTGACCCTACACTTTTCTAGTCGCGGCGGATCAGCGCCATCGCGTAGATCGTCACTGCGATGAAGAACACCAGCGTCCATCCGGCAATCGACAGGCCCAGGAACACCCACGCCTTATCGGCGCACTCGCCACTGCCGGCGAACACCCTGGTGATCACGTCGAGGAACGGCATCGTGTCCATCATGTACGAAATGCCCATGCCGCATGCCGGCACCTGGTCCTTCGGCAGCGATTGCAGCCACACCTGGCGCGACGCCAGCACGGCGCCGGTGCCTGCGGCAAGCAGGATCAGGCCCGCATAGACGGCGGCACCGAAGCGCAGTGGATTGTGGATCAGCGCCACGAGGAAGACGACGCCGATCACTACCACCGCCACGCGCTGGAACATGCACAGCGGGCAGGGCTCGAGGCCCTCGCCGTACTGCAGCCAGAATGCCCACCCCATCAGACCTGCGCACAGCAGGAAGCCCAACAGGTAGCCGACGCGACGCTGCGGCATGAGGATGATGGCCAGCGACGTGACGCCGATCGCCATCACACCGACGCGATAGAGCGAGGGGGCGAGCGAAGTATCGTTCCCCCACATACGGAACAGCACCTCCTGGCCGAGCAGCGCCAGCGTGAGGATGAGGCCGGCCCAGGGCAACGGCAGGGATCGGGTAGGCATCAGGCAAGTGCTTTCGTGAGTGCCTGGTCGATGTCCCACAGGATATCGTCCAGCGATTCGAGGCCGACGGAGAGCCGGATCATTTCGGGCAGCACGCCGGCGGCGCGCTGCTCGTCTTCCGAGAGCTGGCGGTGCGTCGTCGACGCCGGACGGATGACGAGCGACTTGGCATCGTCGACGTTGGCGAGATGCGACAGGAACTGCACGGCCTCGATGAAGCGCACGCCTGCGGGCGCGCCCCTCGTGACGCCGAAGGTGAGAATGCCGCCCGCGCCTTCCGGGAGGTAGCGCGATGACAGCGCGTGATACGGATCACCCGGCAACCCCGGGTAGCGCACCCACGCCACCGCCGGGTGCGCCTGCAGGTGTTGCGCCACCGCCAGCGCGGAACTGCAATGCCGCGGCATGCGCAGGTGGAGGGTCTCGATGCCCTGCATCAGCAGGAACGCAGAATGCGGTGCCAGCGTGGGGCCGAGCGTGCGCATCGTCTCCATCCGGGCCTTCATCGTGAAGCCGAAGTCGCCGAAGGTTTCGAAGAAGCGCACGCCATGATAGCCGCGCGAGGGCTCCGTCATCTGCGGAAAATTGCCGTTGTCCCAGGGGAAGCGCCCCGACTCGACGACGATGCCGCCCATCGTGGTGCCGTGCCCGCCCAGGTACTTGGTGACCGAATGCACGACGATGTCGGCGCCATGTTCGAAGGGGCGGCAAAGGTACGGCGAGGCCAGCGTGTTGTCGACGACCAGCGGCACGCCCGCAGCGTGGGCGACTTCGGCGATGGCGGCGAGGTCGGCAACATTCAATTGGGGATTGCCGAGCGTCTCGGCGTAGATGGCTTTGGTATTGGGCCGCAGCGCGGCACGAAAGTTCGCCGCATCGTCGCCATCGACGAATGTGGCGTCGATGCCGAACTGCGCGAAGGTGACGGCCAGCTGCGAATAGGTGCCGCCATAGAGCGTGCGCGCGGCGACGATGTGGTCGCCGGCACGACATAGCGTGAGCAGCGCGACAGTTTGTGCGGCCATGCCGGTGGCGGTGGCCAGCGCGGCACGTCCGCCTTCCAGCGCCGCCACGCGTTCCTCCAGCGCCGCCACC
>JBBQEY010000012.1:0-28726 GCA_038321425.1 Burkholderiales bacterium
TTCACCTGCATCGCGAGCGGCAGGTCCGCCACTTCGTCGAGGAACAGCGTGCCGCCATTCGCCGCATGGAAGAAACCATCGCGGTCGGCTTCCGCACCCGTGAACGCGCCCTTGCGATAGCCGAAGAATTCGCTTTCC
Source organism: Burkholderiales bacterium (assembly GCA_038321425.1). Taxonomy (GTDB): domain Bacteria; phylum Pseudomonadota; class Gammaproteobacteria; order Burkholderiales; family Casimicrobiaceae; genus VBCG01. The sequence continues at coordinate 139 of JBBQEY010000012.1, forward strand.
ATCAGGTTCTCGGGAATCGCGCCACAGTTCACCGCAACGAAGGGCTGCTCGCCGCGCGGACCGTTCAGATGGATCGTGCGCGCCGCCAGTTCCTTGCCGCTGCCTGACTCGCCATTGATGAAGACCGGCGCCTGGCTCTTGGCCAGCCGCTCGATCAGCCCGCGCACCTGCAACATCGCCGGTGACTCGCCCAACAACTGGTAGGAGCTGGCGGGTTGCACTTTCTCGGGCACCTTCAGCGCCTGCTTGACCAGCGCGCGCAATTGCTCGAGCGCCACCGGCTTCGACAGGTAATCGAACGCGCCGGCCTTCAGCGCGGCCACCGCGTTTTCGGCGCTGCCGAACGCAGTGATCACCGCGACCGGCACGTCGAGGCCCTTCTGGTGAATGTGCTCGACGACGCGAAGGCCCTCGCCATCCGGCAGGCGCATGTCGGTCAGGCAGAGGTCGAAGGTCTCCTTGTCGAGGAGCCGAATGGCCTCGCCCACGGTTTCGGCGCGCGAGGTGTCGAGCCCCATCCGCGACAACGTGAGCTCTAGCAACTCGAGCAGATCGGGCTCGTCATCCACGACGAGGATCTTGGGCTGTCCGCGAATCTTTCTGCTCATGCTGTTCCTCCTGCACCAACGTCTGATTGGAATGTCATTTTGTTCGTTCCGGCGTCAGCGCGCGCTTCAACGTCATGCGGAAATGCGCGCCCGGCCCTTTCGGCAGCAACTCGAGCGCTGCGCCATTGGCATCGGCCAGCTCGCGCGCAATGTAGAGACCGAGGCCGGTGCCACCGGGCCGCGTCGTGAAGAACGGTTCGAAGATCTGCGGCCGCAACTCGGCCGGAATGCCCGGGCCGTCGTCGTTCAGTTCGCAGATCACGGCGTCGCCCATGTAGCCGGCGCGCGCGACGATGCGGATGCTGCCTTCGCGCTTCTGGCAATGCTGCCACGCGTTGCGGACGAGGTTCCACATGATCTGGTTGAGATGTCCGCGATCGAAGATGATCAGCAGGTCATCGGGAATCTGGATCATCACGCCGCCCGGGGGCATGTGCTCGGCTTCCTGGATCTCGTCGGTGAGCGTGCGGATGAAGTCGCCGAAGGCTACGACCTCCGGCTGCTGCCGGTCGCGTCGATTCAACTGCAATACTTCACCAACGATACGGTCGATGCGCTTGGCATTGTTGCGGATCATGCCGAGCAGGCGCGCACCTTCCGGCGCCACGGCGCCGTCCTCCTCCAGCAACTGCGAGGCCTGGTTGATCGCCGACAGCGGATTGCGCACCTCGTGCGCGATCGACGCGGTAAGCCGGCCCATCGCCGCCAGCTTCATCTGCTGCGCCTCGGTCTGCGCGCGGCCGAGATCCTCGAGGTAGATCAGGGTGCCGCCATTCAACCCGGTGCCGATACGCACGAGACGCACGCGCAGCAGCCGTTGCGTGGCCTCGACTTTGAATGGGGGCAGCACTTCGGTGAAGTCTTCCTGCCAGCGCCGCCAATAGTCATGCAGCGTGGTGCTGAATTCGGCCAGCCGCATGCCGCCGCGCATGCGCCCGAAGCCACCCAGCAGGCGCGTCACCTGCGCATTGTGGCCGCGCACAACGCCATTCAGGTCGACGACCAGTACGCCGTCCTGCATGTCCTGGATGATCAGGCGATTGACCTGCTCGAGGTTGGCGACGTCGATGCCGCGCTGCGCCGCCAGCTCCTCCGATTGCTTGGTGTAGCGACCCAATGCCACCGCAATGCCGACGGTGGCGAAGTAGCCAAATCCGACGATACCGGTCTGGAACATCTGCGGGATGCCGATCATCCCTCCCAGCGTCCGGTAAGCATCGAGCCCCAGCAACGCGATCGACGCAAAGGCGGCATGCAGGAATGCAGTCTGCGTGCGCAGGATCCATCCCGCTGCCGCAAGTTGCGGGAACAGCAAGATGGGCAGCGGCGCGCCGAAGGTGCCGCCGGCGAAGATCACCAGCGACAGGAAGAAAAGGTCGCCTGCCAGCAGGCCGAGCAGCATCGTCGGCAGCGGCAGCGGCAGCCGGTCCTGCTGCACCCACCAGAACGTGGCAAGGCCGAACAGGAAATAGAGTCCCGTGCCCGTGACGAAGGCATTGGGGTTGAGGACGCCGATGGCCTTGGGGTCGACCAGCAGAGCCGCCCCGAGCAGCAGTGCCGCACAGACCGCCCGGTAGAGGCCGACGATCCACAGGATGCGCCGGCCCGAATCCTCCATCGGCCGGGCAATCGGTGGGGGTTCGAAAGGCAGGGGCGCGGGAGCTGGCTGCATCTGATGCTTATAGCGAGGCGGCACCCGATCCGTCAACGCGCTTCATGCGCGCTGCAACCACGGTCCTGGCAGCGCCAGGCGCTGTCTTCAAGGCGGGCGTCCGCCTTGGGCAGGAACACGCCGCAATTGCCGCATTGGACCATGGCCTGCGGCCCGGCGGTCTTGCGCGCCTCCGCGTCGCGGCGCGCGCGGGCCTTGTTGGCATTCCACAGCCGCAACACGAACAGCAGCGCGAATACAACGACGATCCAGAAAATGACCTTGCCCATTGCGCTATAGCACCTTGCCCGGGTTCATGAGATTGCGCGGATCGAGCGTCGCCTTCACGGCGCGCATCATCCGCAGTTCCACCGCCGACTTGTAGTGGGCGAGGTCGTCGCGTTTCAGCTGGCCGATGCCGTGCTCGGCCGAGAAACTGCCCGCGTGGCGCGCCACCAGGCCGTGGACGACGGCATTGACCGCGTCGGCGTGCTGCATGAATGCGGTTGCGGCCGCGCCTTCCGGCGCGGACAGGTTGTAGTGGAGATTGCCGTCACCGAGGTGGCCGAAGATCACGAGGCGCGCGCCCGGAAACGCTGCCGCCAGTGCTGCTTCGGATTCAACCATGAATGCCGGAATGGCCGACACCGGCAACGAAATGTCGTGCTTGACGTTCTGCCCCTCACGCCGCTGCGCCTCGCTGATGTTCTCGCGCAATGCCCACATCTGGCGCGACTGTGCCACGGACTGCGCCACTACAGCATCGTCGATGCCGCCGTTTTCCACCGCGACTGCCAGCACGGCTTCGAGCGCGGTTTGGAGCGGCGAATCCGCGACGCTGTCGTCCGTCTGGATCAGCGCGTACCACGGGTGCCCCGGCAACAGGTCCGGCGCGCCGGGGTGGTGCTTCCGCGACAACGCGAGCGCGAAGTCGCTGATCAGTTCGAAGCCCGTCATCCGATCGCCCAAGGCGCGCTTCAACGTGCCCAGCAACGCCACCGCATGCTGGGGCGTGGCCACGGCCGCCATTGCCGTGGCGGACGCCCGGGGCGCGGGGAAGAGTTTCATCACCACGGCGGTGACGATGCCGAGCGTGCCCTCGGCGCCGATGAAGAGGTGCTTCAGGTCGTAGCCGGTATTGTCCTTGCGCAGGCCGCGCAGGCCGTCCCAGATTTCGCCATCGGCCAGCACGGCCTCGAGGCCGAGCGTGAGTTCGCGCGCGTTGCCGAAGCGCAGCACCGCGGTGCCGCCAGCGTTGGTCGACACGTTGCCCCCGATCGTGCAGCTGCCTTCCGACGCCAGCGACAGAGGAAAAAGCAATCCGGCAGCGGCGGCGGCGTCCTGCACGGCGGCAAGCGTGGCGCCGGCCTCGACCGTGATGGTGGCATTGGCCACATCGATGCTGCGCACGCGCTGCAACCTTGTCAGCGACAGCACGATCTCCCCGGAGTCCACGCGCGGAGTGGCGCCGCCGCACAGGCCCGTGTTGCCGCCTTGCGGTACGATGGCAACGCCGGCGTCGGCGCATGCGCGCACCACTGCCGACACCTCGGACGTGCTGCCCGGACGCACGACTGCCAGCGCGGTGCCGCGATAGCGTCCGCGCCAGTCGACGAGAAAGGGTTCGACGTCGCCAGGTGCGGACAGGACATGCGCGTGGCCGACGATTGCGGCGACGCGCTCCAACAGTGTTGCGCCGGACTCCGCCATAGTGGAGGATAGTAGCAAATGCGCGGCACCGAGCTCCCGGTCGCGCACTTTGGAGGACACCGCGATGGCTGACCAGCAAGGTTCCGGCAAGGCCGCCGACGACGCGCCGGCGTTTTCACCGCAGGATGCGGTGGCATTCCTGCAGCGAATGTGGAATCCGCTGGGACTTGCGATGCCGGGCTTTCCGGCGGCCGGGGCCGCGGCGGGTGCGGCGGCCGGCATGCCGCCCGGCATGCCATTCGGCGACCCGGCCGCACTGTTCGCCGCACTCGATCCCGCCGAGATCGATCGCAAGATCGCCGAGCTGCGCGTCATCGAGAACTGGCTGACGATGAGCGTGAACATGATGCAGATGAGCATCAAGACGATGGAATTGCAGAAGGCCTCGGTCGAGGCCATGCGCGGCGCTGGCGCGCACGACGCCTTGCGCAAGTGAACCCCACGCGGCGCGCATCGTGTGCGTGCTGCCCGATGCGGAAGTCCAGCCTATGCACCTCACCTCGACCGGCTTTGCCAACCATGGCGTAATCCCCGGCGAGTTCGCGTTCGCCGTCATCGATCCCGCCACCCACGTCAAGCTCTCGTCGAACCGCAATCCGGATTTTGCATGGAGCGGCGCGCCCCCCGGCACGCGGTCCTTCGCGCTGCTGTGTCACGACCCCGACGTGCCATCGCGCGGAGACGACGTGAACCAGGAAGGACGCATCGTCCCGGCATCGCTGCCGCGTGTTGATTTCTTCCATTGGGCGTTGATCGACATTCCGCCGTCGGTGCACTCGATTGCGCGTGGATCACATTCCGGTGGTGTCACCGCACGTGGCAAGCCGGGGCCGCATGCGCCAGGGAAAACGCGCCACGGGGTCAACGATTACACCGGCTGGTTTGCCGGCGACGCCGCAATGGCGGGCGACTATCACGGCTATGACGGTCCGTGCCCGCCGTGGAATGACGCGATCCCTCATCGCTATATCTTCACCGTGCATGCGCTCGACGTCGCCCGACTGGACGTCCCCGAGAAATTCGACGGCCGCGCCGTCCGGCAGGCGATGCATGGCCGCTCGCTGGGTCACGCCTCGGTCACCGGTCTCTATACGCTCAATCCGGCGGTGGTGATCTAGAACTGGTCCGCGTCACGGCGGCGCGAAGCCTGCAGCACCGGTTTGCCAAAGCAGGAACGCGAAGACATCGGTAGTCTCGTCGATCAGCTGGTCCAGCGTGCCGCCGCCATGGCCGGCGTCGAAATCCACGCGCAGCAAGACCGGCTTGCCGCTGCCTTCCGGGCCGGCGTTGATCGTCTGCAGCCGCGCGGCCATCTTCCCCGGATCCCATGGGTCCACGCGCGGATCGTTGAAACCGGTGGTGAAGAGCGCCGCCGGGTAGTGCACGCCGTCGCGCAGGCGCGCGTAGCTGCTCATCGCCAGCAGGTCACGGAAACCCTCAGGCGTGGTCACACTGCCGAATTCCGCGATGTTGGCCGGCCCCACGAGGCCGGTTTCGCCGCGCAGCGTGTCATGAAAGCCGACCTGGCTGACCATCGCCGCGAAGAGATCGGGACGATCGATGATCGCGTTGCCGGCCGCAACGCCCCCGGCACTGCCTCCGGTAATTGCCAACCGCGCCGGGACCGTCCATTGCGCGCGCACCAGCCAGTCGCCGACGGCAATCGCGTCGCGCCAGGTGTTGGCCTTCGTGGCCTTGTATCCGCCGAGATGCCACGCGTGGCCAAGCTCGCCACCGCCGCGTACGTGCGCCACAACATAGACGCCACCGCGCTCGATCCACGCGAGCAGCGACGGCCAGAACGTCGGCTCCTGACTTTCACCATAGGCGCCGTAGACATCGAGCAGCAGGCGCGCGCTGCCATCCATCCGCGGCACGCGCGCGTGGACGATCGAGACCGGGATGCGGGTGCCATCGGCGGCCGCCACCACGGCCTGGGTTGTCGTGACGTTGCCGAAATCGGCGCGGGCCGGGGGCAGCAGCGCCGTGCGCGACACCGCGCCGGATTTTGTTTCTACCGCGTAGTAACCCGTCGCCTGGGTCCAGCCGGTAAGCCGCAGCAGCGCGCCTGCATGCAACGGATCGATGACACGCGCGGCGATCGTGCCCGCGAAGGGCAATGCGATCTCCGTGCCGCGCGCGATGCCGGCCGGCTTGGCCGGTGGCGCCTTGCTGCGCTGCGGCGGCGCACGTCCACGCACCTTCGCCGGGCGAACATTGAACTCAAGTCGAAGCAGCTTGCTGTAGCCGGCGTCCTGCTGCTGCACATAGAGCGCATCGCGGGCAACGCCGATCGACTTGATCACACGCGACGATTCTGCCACCACGACTTCCGCGTCTGCCGGCGTAAACGGCCGCGGATCGTTGAGCGACCAGCGCAGCACGCGATAGCGCGGCGCGCCTTCGTTGGTGACGACATAGATCCATTCGCCGCGCACGTCATAGTCGACGATGCCGCGCTCCGGTCCCGCCAGCTTGCGCCACGGTGTGGCGGCGCTGCGCAGCGAGTTGAGTCGCGCGACATAGAGTGTCACTTCCCGCTGCGTACCGTGACGCACGACGCCAAGCGCGAAAGGCGAGACGGGGGAAGCATCCACGGCCGGCGTGTCGTCGGCGGCCATGTCCACGTCGCTATCGAGGCCGCGACCGAACACCGGGACGTCGGTCGTGGCACCTGCCGCGCCGATCGTGCGCATCGTCGCGCGGCTCTCCTTCAGCAGGTCGGCCGGTGGCGTGCCGGATGGCCAATCCTTCTGTTGCGTGAAGAACAGCACCGTACTGTCGAAGCGCCAAACGGGTCCGGCCCAGCGCGCGCGCGCAGCGGGTGGACCCAGCACCACGCCACTGTCGACGTCGAGCACGTGCAGTGTCGCCTCTTCGCTACCACCCTGTGCAATGCCGACTGCAATGCGCTGTCCATTGGGTGAAGCACGGTAGTAGTCAATGGCGGCCGGGGCCGTACCGTTGCGGTAGCGGTCGGGGTCGAGCACCGGGCGCGGCACGCCGGCCAAACCCTCCTGCATCCAGAGGCTGAAATGCTGCTCGCTTGCGGCGCGGCGCAGGAAGAAGATGCGGTCGCCGGAACGCTGCACATCCTTCACGCGGGTGTCGATGGCATTGAGCGCGCGCAACTGGTCCTTCAGCACGGCGCGCCCGGGCATCGCTTCGAGGGTCCTGCGTGTGAACGTGCTCTGTGCCGTAAACCACGCGCGCGTCGATTCGCTGGCCGTGTCCTCCAGCCAGCGATAGGGGTCAGCAATGGCTTGACCGAAATAGGTGTCGACCGTAGCATCGCGACGTGAATCGGGCGATGCTGCCGGGGCGCACGTGGCGGTGCCTGCCGTGGCCAGCGCGGCCACCGACATCGCAGCGCGCCACCACGCGCACCGGGTTGAAGGCCTACGCGCCAAGCCACGCCTGTCGGCGCGCCAAGGCATCCGCGCTGGGGGACGCGGCAAGTGTCAACACGCAGGTGTCGGACGGGGCTGCCGCCAGCGTGATGTCCGCGGTGATCAGTTCGTCGCGGCGGAACGCGTGCACGCGCACGATGCTGCCCGGCGTGCCGCGGGTCAGGACTGCAGCGACGGCATCGCTCGTGGCCTTGATGCCGTCGATGGCCACCAGCACGTCGCCGGCGGACAACCCCGCACGGGCTGCAGCGCCGTCGCGAAACACGTTGGTAAGTATTTGGTCGCCGCCGATGCGCGCACCCAGCGCGCAGCGATCCACCAGGCCTGCGGCCGGCTTGCCACCGCGATCCTTGGCGCCCGCAGTGGGCCGCAGCGTCATGTCCACGCCGACGTCGGACAGCATCGCAGTCAATGGCAATTCATCCAAGCCCTCGACGTAACGAGCGAAGAACCCGGAGAGATCGCGGCCTGCCAGTTCGGACGCAAGCTTCTGAACGCCGTCCTCGGGCACGCCAATGCCGGGCTGGCCAAAGCGCTGCCACAGCGCGCGCATCAGCGCATCGAGCGAACTGGCGCCATCGCGGCGCAATAGAAGATCGAGCAGGCAGGCGACCAGCGAACCCTTCGCGTAATAGCTGACGACAGCGTTGGGCGTGTTTTCGTCGCTGCGGTAGAACTTGATCCACGCATCGAAGCTCGAATCCGCGACGCTTTGCGTCGCGCGTCCCGGGCCGCGCTGAACGTTCGTGATCGTTCGCGCCAAGAGCTCGAGGTAGCGGGGCGCGTCGATGAGTCCGCAACGCAACAGCACCAGGTCGTCGTAGTACGACGTGATGCCCTCGAAGGCCCACAACTGCCGCGTGTAGCTTTCCTGCGTCAGATCGTAGGGCACGAACGCTTCAGGCTTGATGCGCTTCACGTTCCAGGCATGGAAGTATTCGTGGCTGGCGAGGCCCAGCAGATTCAGGTAGTCGTCGCTGATGCCCTCTTCGCCTGAACGCGGCAGTTCGTTGCGGCGGCAGATGAGGCTGGTGCTGTTGCGGTGTTCGAGGCCGCCGTAGCCATCGGGCAACGCCAGGATCTGGAACAGGTAGCGCGTGAACGGTGCGCCGCCGAAGAAGTCGATCTGCCACTGGCAGACGCGCGCGAAATCACGGGCGAGGCGCGGCATATCGGCGTGCTGCCGGCCGGCGATCGCAAGGTTGTGCGGCACGCCGCCAGCGTTAAACGACGCCGTGGCCAGCACGCCCATTTCCACCGGATGGTCGATCAGTTCGTCGTAATTGGCGGCGCGATACGTGCCAAAGCCGGCTTGCGTCGCGCCGTCGAGCGGCAAGGTTGTCGCGACCTGCCAACCGGTCGCGCCCGCCGGCGCCACGATGTCGACGACACTCGGCGCATCTTCGCGCCCGACCGGACACAGGAATACCGCAGTCCCGTTGAAGTAGCCGCGGTTCGCGTCGAGATACGCGGTGCGCACCGACAGGTCGAACGCGTAGACCTGCGCGGTGACCGTCAGCGGTCCATCGCACGCCGCGGCTTGCCACGTGTCCTTGCGCGTCTTGGCGATGGCGACAGCCTTGCCGTTGCACTCCGCGCGGACGGCAACGAAGTGGCGCGCGAATTCGCGGACCAGGTAGCTGCCCGGGATCCACGTCGGCAGCGTGAAGGTCTGGCCCGTCGCATCGGGATGCGCGACGGTGACGCTGACCTCGAACAGGTGCGCGTGCGGGTCGTGCGGCGCGATGCGATAGCTGGTGGCGGGCAGGGACGAGGCAGCGGGCGGGCGTGAGGTGGACATGGGCAGAAGTGGTTGGCGCCCCGAACACGAATCGAACGTGTGACCTGTCCCTTAGGAGGGGACTGCTCTATCCACTGAGCTACCGGGGCTAAGCTGGCGCGATGTTGCGGTGGGTGGGCATCGATTTCGAGAAAGCCCGCCGCGAACGAAACAATGCGTGCGATTCTACCGGAACCCCCATGCCGACCGCCCGCCCCGCCAGCCACGCCCCGCCCGCCAACCCGGCGATGGGCAGCGCTGCACGTCGCGCAATCTCCGCATGATTCCCTGGCTCGACGCGGGCAGCCCGTTCCCACCCCTTGCCGCCGCGCTCGCGGAACCGAGGGGCCTGTTGGCGGCGGGTGGCGATCTTTCGCCGGGGCGCCTGGTGGCCGCGTATCGCCGCGGCATCTTCCCCTGGTACTCGGGCGACCAGCCGATCCTGTGGTGGAGTCCGGATCCACGGATGGTGCTGCACGTCGCGGAATTCCGCGTGCAGCGCTCGTTGGCCAAGCGCGTCCGTGCGCAAGCCTTCGACGTGCGGTTCGACACGGCGTTTCGCGACGTGATCGAAGCGTGCTCGGGCATGCCGCGGCCGGGGCAGGGCGGCACGTGGATCACGCCAGCGATCGTCGATGCGTACTGCGAACTGCATCGGCTGGGGTACGCCCACAGTGTCGAAAGCTGGCAGGGCACTACGCTGGCCGGTGGCCTGTATGGCATCCAGCTCGACCGGATGTTCTTCGGGGAGTCGATGTTCGCGCAGGTGCCGGATGCATCCAAGGTGGCGCTGGTCGCGCTGGTCGACGAAGTGCGCCGGCGCGGCATACCCCTGATCGATTGCCAGCAGGAAACGGCGCACCTGGCCCGGTTCGGCGCCCGGCCGATCCCGCGCACGATGTTTGCAGCCCATCTGGCCGACTTGATACACTCGGCGGCGCCTACGGGCCTTTGGCGCACCGGCGACCACACGGGCGCCGGCGGGGCTGGATACACGACTGGGGTGAGGTGAGCAAGCTCAACGACCTTCCGCTGACATCGCTGCAGTTCTATGCGACGGCGCCCTATCCGTGCAGCTACCTCCCCGATCGCGCGGCGCGGTCGCAGGTGGCCACCCCCAGTCACCTCATCGATACGCGGGTCTACAGCGAGCTGGTGCGGCTCGGCTTTCGCCGCAGCGGCGCGTTCACCTATCGTCCGTACTGCGACCATTGCCGTGCATGCGTTCCCGTGCGCGTGCCGGTGGCGGAGTTCGTGCCCAATCGCACACAGCGCAAGGTGATGCGCGCGCACGGCGCGTTGACCACGACGCGGCGCGAGCTGGCCTACGACCCGGAGCATTACGCGCTGTACCTGCGCTACCAGCGCTTCCGCCATCCCGGCGGCGGCATGGACCAGGACAGCCGCGAGCAGTACCAGCACTTCCTGTTGCACAGCAACGTGGCCACGGACCTGCTGGAATTCCGGGAAGACGGGGTGCTGCGGATGGTCAGCCTGGTCGACCGGCTGGTCGATGGCCTGTCGTCGGTCTACACGTTTTTCGAGCCCGACGTCCCTGGCACCAGCTACGGCACCTTCAATGTGTTGTGGCAGGTGGAGCGTTGCCGGAAGATGCAACTGCCCCATTTGTACTTGGGCTACTGGATCGCCGAAAGCCGGAAGATGGCCTACAAGGCCACGTTCAGGCCGGTAGAGGGATTGGTCGGCGGGGTCTGGCAGCGTCTCTGAGCGCGACCGTTGGTTGCGCCCTTCCGGCGTAACAATCCACTTGCGAAACGCTTCGCAAGTCGTTGAAACAAGACCCCCCTGACCCATCCGATTACCGGGCGGATGGTGATGCGGCACGTGCCCTTCGGTCCGCCCGGCGACGCGTGCCGGGCCGGCCACGGTGCGGCGGTGAGTCCATTCGATCGCCCAATTGTATGATACAACAAATCGACGGGCGCTGACCGGGCCCCAAGCGTGGACCCCAAAGGTCCATCCGTACGGGACGTTGGCGCGCAATTTAACGAAGTTACTTGCTGGCGCCGCACCTTTTTGTTTGCCACAATGTGATCGACCCCACCCGCAGTATCCATTTGACCCCACCGCTGGAGCACACCATGAATAGCGTCGCCGACATCCGCTACCTTTCGCAGCCCCAATTGAGCCAGGTCGAAACTCGCTTCGACGATGAGTTCGGCGTGTATTGGGCCTACATGAAGCCGAAGCCGCGTCCCTGCTTCAACGCCGACCTGCTTTCCGATCTTAAGGTCTACATCGACAGCATCCAGAACGGCGGCGGCACGTTGTGGCACAAGGGCGAACAGCACACGATCCGCTACGGCGTGCTCGCGTCGAAAGTGCCCGGTGTGTTCAACCTGGGCGGTGACCTTGCACTGTTCCGCACGCTGATCGAATCGCGCGATCGCCAGGGCCTCGTCAACTACGGTGTGAAGTGCATCGACGATCTCTATCCCTGGTATCGCAACTGCGACCTGCCGATGACGACCATTTCGCTGGTGCAGGGCGAAGCGCTGGGCGGCGGCTTTGAAGCCGCACTGTCGGCCACCGTGCTGATCGCCGAGGAAACGGCGCGCATGGGCTTCCCGGAAATCCTGTTCAACCTCTTCCCCGGCATGGGCGCCTACAGCTTCCTGTCGCGCAAGGTCGGTCGCCGCACGGCGGAAGAACTCATCACCAGCGGCACCGTCTACACCGCGCGCCAGCTCTTCGACATGGGCGTGGTCGATGTAATCACCGCCGAAGGTACGGGCGAGGCTGCGGTGTATGCCTATGTGAAAAGGCATTCGAAGAGCGGCAACGGTCGTCGTGCCTTCGAACGTGCGCGCGGTGAGGTTTCGCCGGTGACGCATGAGGAACTCGTGCGTGTGGTCGAGGTCTGGGCGGATGCAGCGCTCAAGATCACGGATCGCGACCTGCGCATGATGGACCGGCTGGTTCGGGCGCAGCAACGTTCCGCGCAGGCCGAGTTTGCCGAAGACAGCAACAACGTCGTGCAGTTGCAGGCTGTCGGCGACTGAACTTACAGCAACGCAAACTGCAGTAAATGGGTGTCAAGCGCGCGGAGGGGTCCGCGCGTCGAGTCAGCCCGGTGGCGCCATCTTGCGCTGCCGGTCCGCCAGGAAAACCTCCACCGCGTCCAGCGCGCGGTGGGAGGTTTGCAGCAGTTCCTCGATCAACTGCGCCGAACGCAAGCGCAGTGCATCATGATTCGATTTCTCGATGCGGGTTGCCAACTGCATCAACTGCGATGCGCCCACACTGGCGGCGCCGCCGCGCAGCGCATGGGCGCCATCCTTGACGGCTTCGTACTTGCGCTGGCTGAGCCCCGTGCAGATTTCATCGACCAGCCGTTCGGTATCCGCGCGGAAGCCGCGCAGCAGCCGCTCGACGAACGTCGGGTCGGAGGACAACGCGGACAGGTCGTGCAGCACCTCCGGATCAAGCGGCGGCGTCTCGACCAGTTCGAGCGCCGCGCGGTCGTCGCCGCGGCGAGGCGGCGGGGGGGCGCGCTCGACGTCGGCGGCCAGGTGGCGGTCGATCGTGCCGAGCAGCTGCGACGCGCGCAACGGTTTCGGGATGAACTCGGCCGCGCCCGCGGCCTGACACTCGGCGATGGCTTCAGTGGTGACGTTGGCCGAGAGGATCAGCACCGGGATCGGATTGGGATTGGTGAAGCGATAGAGCTTGAGCGCCTCGAGGCCCGAGACCACGGGCATCGACAGGTCGAAGAGCGCGATATCGAAGCCGCCACGCTCCAGCGCATCGAGCGCGCCTTCGCCGTTGTTGACGATGGTCACCGTGTGGCCGCCGCTCTCGAGAATGAGTTGCGCCACCCGCTGGTTGGTGGCGTTGTCCTCGGCCACCAGCACGCGCACGCCGCGCAACTTGTGCACGTTGAAGCCGGCATTGCTGGCCATCGCGTTGGCCGAGGCGATGAGCTTGACGTTGGACGTGAGTTCCGCGGCAAGGTCGATCCCGGCCGGCGCACTGGCCGGCAACGTCAGCTCGATCCAGAAGAGGCTTCCGGTGCCGGGCGTGCTGTGGACGCCGATCGAGCCGCCCATCAGGTTGACCAGGTGGCGGGCGATCGTCGTGCCGAGTCCGGTACCGCCGTACATGCGCGTGATCGAGTCGTCGGCCTGCGTGAAAGGCTCGAAGATGGCGACCTGCTTCGATTCCGGGATGCCGATGCCGGAGTCCTGCACCTCGATGCGCAGCCGGACTGCCAGCGGATCGGAGGTATCGAGTGCGCGGGCGCGCAACGTGATCTCGCCGCGTTCGGTGAACTTGACGGCGTTGGACAGCAGGTTGAGCAGCACCTGCCGCAGGTGATGCGCGTCGCCGGCGAACCAGCCGGCCGCTTCGGGCGCCACGTCGGTCGTGACGTCGATGCCCTTGTAGCGCGCCTGCGGCACGATCACCTTGACGGTGGAGGACAGCACGCGGCCCATGTCGAACGGACGGATCTCGATCCGCGCGCGGCCGGCCTCGATCTTGGCCATGTCGAGCACGTCCTCGATCTGCGCCAACAGCAGCTGCGCGGACGTCGTCATCGTCTCGACGATCTCGCGCTGGGATTCATTGAGGTCGGTTTCACGGAGTACATCCGCCATCGCGATCACACCGTTCAACGGCGTGCGCATTTCGTGGCTGACATTGGCGACGAACCGGCCCTTGGCGAGGCTGGCTTCGTCGGCGCGGCGCTTGGCTACCTTGAGGCGTTCGGTCAACTTGCCCACATAGAATGGCAGCACGATGAGGCCGAGCAGGAAGCCGATGCCGATGTCACTGTGCTTCGACCAGAAATCCGACAGGGCCATCACGGTGATGAAGCCCGTCAGCGCCATCGCCTGGCACGCATGCAGGTAACGGCGACCGTAGCGGAATCCGTTGCCGAACGTGATGAAGAGATAGACGCCGATGACAACCGCGCCGCCTTCACCCATGCGCATCAAACAGAACGTGGTCACCGTATTGTCCGCGACCATGGCAACATAGCGGCGCGCCACCGACACGCGCTTGGTCTGCACGATCAGGATGGTCAGTACCACGGAAAAAACGAAGAAGCTGACCGACACGGCCAGTACGGCGGTTTCCTTGGCGTCGAACGCGCCGTCGAGCAGCGAGTACCAAAAGAGATAGAACATGACCGCGCCGCCGATGCCCACCCGCAGCAACGATTGCTCGAGTTCGGGGCGATCCACCCCGTCCAGCAGCGTCTCGCGCTTGCCGGCAAGCCAGGACCACGTTCGCGCGGCGTCAAGGATCGTCACGGGTTCACCTGGATGGACATTGTAGGCGTGTGGCGCAGTCAGGTCGGGGGGTGGTGGGTGGTTTCCGGGTCTTGTGCACTGCGCTGACTGTATGTCTGCCGCCACAACTGTTGAGTTTGCCGCTGCGGATCATTATCCGCTGGCGGGAACCCTGTATCCCGGTGCCACCAGCGCCCCGCCAGCTGCTTGCGTGGTGATCAACGCCGGCGCCGGGATCCCCGCGACCTACTACAGCCGCTTTGCCGCATGGCTGGCGGCAGGTGGCGTCCCGGTGCTGACGTATGACTACCGCGGGATCGGAAGTTCCCGACCCGCCTCGTTGCGCGGCTTTCAGGCGTCGGTTGAAGACTGGGGTAGCAAGGACTGTGCCGCCGCGATTTCCACGCTAGCGGGGACCTATCCCGGCGTGCCGGTCGTGCTGCTGGGCCATAGCGTCGGCTGCTTCGCGACGGGTTTCCTGCACGACCCTGCCCCCGTCGCCGCCATGGTGTTCGTCGCCCCTCATACCGGCTACTACGGCGATTATGCGTCCCGCCAGCGGCCGGGGATGTGGCTCGCGTGGCACGCGATGATGCCGCTGGTGACGCGCGCGGTCGGCTACTTCCCCGGGCGCCGATTCGGGCTGCCGGAGGACCTGCCGCGGGGCGTCGCGCTTGAATGGGCGGCGCGCCGGCGGCCCGATTTCCGGTGGAACCTGCTCCTGCCTGACGGCACTCCTGACGCCGCGCGGCATGCCGCGCTGCAGCAACGCTTCGCGGCCTTTCGCGGATCGGCGCTGTCGATCCGGATGGCGGACGACGCGTTTTCGACGGCCGCGGGCGAGGCGCGGATCGAAGGGTTGTTCTCAGGTGTCCACTTCGAGCACGCGGTGTTTGACCCCGCGGCCTGCGGTACCCCTGCCATCGGCCACTTCGGCTTTTTCCGGTCGAGGGCGCGTGACGCGCTGTGGCCGCGCGTGCGCGACTGGATTGCGGGACGCAGCTGGATGGAGCGGCCGCACTAGCGCGCGTGCGCGAGGAGCCGCTACGCGTTGCGCTCCGCCACCTGCAATGCCGCCGACGCGTCCATGTCGCGGACGACGGCGGTGAGGTGCAGTTCGACCGCCATATCGCCGTCCACGCTGGCGCGGCCCGTGACTTTGACCACGTCGCGCATCGCTCGCACCAGCTTGCATTCAAGTACCAGCTGGTCGCCCGGCCGCACGTCGCGGCCGAACACGCACTTGTCGATGCCGGCGAAGAAGATGATGGGCTTCGCGACGCGATCCATCAGTCCCGAGTAGTGACACAGCGCGCCCGAGGATTGGGCCAGCGCTTCGACCACCAGCAACTGGGGCATCACGCGGCGCTCGGCGGGAACGCCCGCGAAGAACCACTCCTGCGCCGAGACGTTCTTCGTCACCCGCACCCACTGCCCCGGTTCGCATGCCTCCATCCGGTCGATCAGGAGGAACGGATAGCGATGCGGAATGTGGGTCAGGATCTCGCCGATGTCGGCGGAGGGCAAAGACGGTGGCTTCAAGGGGAGTCCGGTCGAGGAAGTGCCAGCCGCTATAATCGCACGCCTGACCCATTGAACTCTGGCGGTGAAAGCAATGAAGATACTGGTCCCGGTGAAGCGTGTCGTCGATTACAACGTCAAGGTGCGGGTCAAGCCCGACGGGTCCGGCATCGACACCACCAACGTCAAGATGTCGATGAACCCCTTCGACGAAATCGCGGTTGAAGAAGCGGTCCGGTTGAAGGAAAGTGGTGTGGCCACGGAAGTGGTGGCGGTTTCCTGCGGCTTGACCGCCTGCCAGGAAACGTTGCGTACCGCGCTGGCCCTGGGTGCGGATCGCGCGATCCTCGTCGAGACCGATGTCGAGCTGCAGCCACTGGCCGTGGCCAAGTTGCTGCGCGCGATCATCGCGACCGAAGCCCCGCAGGTTGTCATCCTCGGCAAGCAGGCCATCGACGACGACGCCAACCAGACGGGCCAGATGCTGGCCGCGCTGCTCGATTGGCCACAGGCCGCGTTTGCGTCAAAGGTGGACATCGCCGACGGCGTGGCCACGGTCAAGCGCGAAGTCGACGGCGGTCTTGAGACCATCGAGATGAAACTGCCGGCGATCATCACGACTGACCTACGGCTGAACGAGCCGCGCTATGCCACATTGCCCAACATCATGAAGGCGAAGAAGAAGACGCTGGATGTCACGACGCCGGCCACGCTCGGCGTGGACGTGACGCCGCGACTGGCCACGCTGAAGGTGGTGGAGCCTGGCAAGCGCAAGGGCGGCGGCAAGGTCGCTGACGTCAAGGAACTGGTGGCCAAGCTGCGTGGCGAGGCCAAGGTCATCGCGTAGGAGTCGACACCATCATGTCCATACTCGTCATTGCAGAACACGATCAACGCTCGCTGAAGGCCTCAACGCTGCACGCGATCATGGCTGCCGGAAAATTGGGCGGCGACATACACGTGCTGGTGGCCGGGCACGCTGCGCGCGGCGCGGCGGATGCGGCGGCGGCGGTTGCCGGCGTCACGTCGGTGCTGCTGGCGGAGGCGCCGCATCTCGCCACGCCTACGGCCGAAAACATCGCGGCAACGGCGCTGTCGCTGCTGCCCGGCGGCTACACCCATGTGGTGGCCGCGGCAACCGGCTACGGCAAGAACATGCTGCCGCGCATCGCCGCCAAGCTCGACGTGGCGCAGGTGTCCGACGTGATCGGCATCGAATCCCCGGATACCTTCGTGCGGCCCATTTATGCCGGCAATGCGTTTGCTACCGTACAGTCAAAGGACCCGGTGAAAGTGCTGACCGTTCGCACCACGGCGTTCGATGCTGCCGGCAGTGGCGGTACTGCGACAGTCAATGTTGTCACGGCCGCGCCCGATGTGGGGCTCTCGAAGGTGGTGGGCCAGGAGCTTACGAAGTCCGAGCGCCCTGAGCTTGCCGGCGCGCGCGTCGTTGTCTCCGGTGGCCGTGGGCTCGGCAGCGGGGAAAATTTCAAGATGCTCGAGGCATTGGCCGACAAGCTCAATGCGGCCATCGGCGCCTCGCGCGCCGCGGTGGACGCGGGTTATGTCCCCAACGATTACCAGGTGGGACAGACGGGCAAGATCGTGGCGCCTGACCTGTACATCGCGATCGGCATTTCGGGCGCGATCCAGCATCTGGCCGGGATGAAGGACAGCAAGGTCATCGTCGCCATCAACAAGGATCCGGAGGCGCCGATTTTTCAGATCGCTGATTATGGCCTCGTGGGTGACCTGTTCGAACTCATCCCGCAACTTACCGCGGAGCTTGGCTGAGGCCGACCTGGTACCTGCTGCTGCCACCTTGCTGCACCGATTAGATCGTTTCGTCTAGCACCCTCGCCGTACGCTTCCACCTTTACGCCCCTTCAGGATTCGACGCGCATGAGCACCTACACCGCACCGCTGGCCGAAATCCGTTTTGTGCTGACCGAACTGGCCGGCCTGAAGCAGATCGCGCAACTCCCCGGCTTCGAGGATGCGGCGCCGGATACGGTGTTCGCGATTCTCGACGAGGCGTCGAAGTTCGCGACCAACGTGCTCGACCCGTTGAATATCCCTGGTGACCGCGAAGGCTCGAAGTGGCTGGAAGGCGGGAACGTCAAGACGCCCGAAGGCTTCAAGGACGCCTATGAACAGTACTGCGCGAACGGCTGGAACGGGCTCACGAAGAATCCCGAGTACGGCGGACAGGGGCTGCCGCAGCTCGTGGCCACCGCGGTCGAGGAAATGTGGCATGCGTCGAATCTGGCCTTCGACCTGTGCCCGCTGCTGACGCAGGGCGCCATCGAAGCCATCGAATTGCGCGGCTCCAGGGAGCTTAAGGATACGTACCTGCCCAACATGGTGGCGGGGACCTGGACCGGCACGATGAACCTCACCGAGCCGCAGGCGGGTTCGGACCTCGCCGCCGTGCGCACGCGCGCGGTGCCGCACGGTGATGGCACGTATCGCCTGTTCGGGCAGAAGATCTACATCACGTTCGGCGAGCACGACTACACCGACAACATCATCCATCTGGTGCTGGCGCGCACGCCTGACGCGCCGGAAGGCGTGAAAGGAATTTCGCTCTTCGTCGTGCCCAAGATGCTGGTGAATGCGGATGGTTCGCTGGGTGCGCGCAACGATGTGCATTGCGTGTCGCTCGAACACAAGATGGGTATTCATGCCAGTCCCACGGCCGTAATGGCCTACGGCGACCAGGGTGGTGCCGTCGGCTACCTGGTCGGCGAGGAGAACCGCGGGCTCGAGTACATGTTCATCATGATGAATCTCGCGCGCTTCTCGGTGGGCATGGAAGGCGTCGGCATCTCCGATCGCGCGTATCAGCGCGCGGTGGCCTATGCACGCGAACGCGTGCAGGGCAAAGCGGTGGGACTGGAAAAAGGTGTGGCTGCGGGCCCGATCATCGGTCATCCCGATATCCGCCGCATGTTGATGACAATGCGCGCCTACACCGAGGCCACGCGTGCGGTGGCCTATGTCACGGCGGCCGCCCTCGACAACGCGGCACATCACCCGGATGCCACCGCGCGTGCGCGGCACCAGGCGTTTGCCGAGTTCATGATCCCGATCGTGAAGGGCTGGTCCACCGAGGTGGCGCAGGAAGTGACTTCGCTTGGCGTGCAGGTGCACGGCGGCATGGGCTTCATCGAAGAGACAGGTGCGGCACAGCACATGCGCGATGCGCGGATCATCACGATCTACGAAGGCACGACGGCCATCCAGGCCAATGACCTGATCGGCCGCAAGACGGCGCGCGATGCCGGTGCCGTGGCCCGTGCCATTGCCGCGGACATCGACAAGCTGGCGGCCAAGCTGGCATCGCGCAGCGAACCCGCGCTGCAATCGATCGGTGTCGATCTTGCTGCGGCTACCGCCGACCTGCAGGCGGCCATCGACTGGATGGTGCCGGCCTTTGGCCAGCAGACGCGCGCCGCGCATGCCGGCGCTGTGGCGTACCTGATGCTGTGGGGGCTCGTCGCAGGTGGCTGGCAGATGGCGCGTTCCGCGCTGATCGCGGCCGACCAGATCGCCGCCGGCGACGGCGACTCGCGGTTCCTCGAAGCCAAGATCGCCACCGCGCGCTACTACAGTGATTGCCTGCTGCCGCAGGCGTCGGCGTACGCGCACACGATCATCCATGGGGGCGAGAGCGTACTGGCGCTCGCCGAGGAAGCATTCTGACCGCGGCCTGATCCGTCAGTGGAGCTGCACGCTTTCGATCCACATCAGTTCGCAGGCGCCATTGCCGGTGTCGTCGCGCGACAGTGAGGTATTCCAGCCGAATCCGCGCGGTCCGCGCACGTCGACGAGGTAACCGGTCAGCGTGACCACATGGCCGGGCCGCAGCCGCCGCAGCATGCGCTCGACGCTGCGCTCGGCTGGAATGGCGTGGACCTGCGAGGCATTCACGTTGATGTCGCGGGGCGATAGCGGAAACGTCGCGCGGTTGCGCGGATCCCAGTACAGGAACCGACCCATCTGCGTGAATTCGAGCTGGTCGACAATGCGGCTGTCCGACATCGGTCCCCATCCCAGCCCCAGGTCCACCGGGGCCAGCGTCGCCCCGCCGTCAATCCGGTAGATCTCCTTGCGCAGCACGCGCGCCGTGATCGTGTACTCGGCGCGCTTGACGAATGTATGGCCCTTGGCCTCGAAGGTGATCCGGGGGTCGAGGTTGCGCTGGACCGGCGCTACCGGCGCCACGATGCCAGGCGGCACGCCCACGTGACGCTCCGAAGTCCACCAGTTCCAGCCCCCCCAGAGGCTGGCGGCGGTGAGCATGAGCAGGATCCAGGGCATCAGGCGAGCATGCGAGGAGGTCTGGACAGTGCCTGAGGCCGCATTGGCACCGAGTCCGTATCGCGCGCGCGCGCAATGGCCACCAGGGCACGCAGCGATGGGATCGTCATTGGGGGAGGACTCCGGGGACCTGGATCGAGACTGTAATATTCCGGCATCGCGGGGAGGGGGTCAACGTCGACGCCGCCGCGGTCCCCTGAAGGGCGGCCCGCACGATGACGCACGAATTCCGGCTGGGCGTGGACCTGGGCGGCACCAAGATCGAAGTGGTGGCGCTCGACACCGCGGGGCAGGTGCGCTGGAAGCGCCGCCTGCCCACGCCCTGCGATGACTATGCGGCCACGATCGCGACCGTGGCACAACTGGTGCGGGCGGCGGAGTCCGAACTGGGCTGCGCGGCGGGAACGCTGCGCGTGGGCATCGGCACGCCGGGTTCCATCTCGCGCGCTACCGGCCTTTTGCGCGGCGCCAATTCGGTGTGCCTCAATGGGCAGCCGATCATCCGCGACATGGCGGCGGCGCTGGCGCGGCCGGTGCGCATCAGCAATGACGCCAACTGCTTCGCGTTGTCCGAGGCGGTCGATGGCGCGGGGACCGGGGCTGATGTTGTCTTCGGCGCGATCCTCGGTACCGGTGTCGGAGCCGGCATCGTCGTCGGCGGCCGGGTGCTCGATGGACCGAATGCCATCGCCGGGGAGTGGGGCCACAACCCGCTGCCATGGCCGCGCGATGACGAGCGTCCGGGAGCCGCCTGCTTCTGCGGCCGCGCGGGGTGCATCGAGACGTGGCTCTCGGGTCCCGCGCTGGCGCGTGACCACGCCTTGCACGGCGGCGGCACGCTCACCGCCGAGGCCATCGTCGCGGCTGCACAGCGAGGGGACACGGCGGCCGGCGCGACGATGGTGCGTTACGAGGAGCGGCTCGCGCGCGCGCTGGCACATGTGATCAACCTGCTCGATCCGGATGTGATCGTGCTGGGCGGGGGACTTTCCAACATCGACCGGCTGTACACCAACGTGCCGGCGCAATGGGGCACGTGGGTGTTCTCCGACCGCATCGATACGCGCCTCGTGCAGCACGTGCACGGCGACTCGAGCGGCGGGCGCGGCGCCGCATGGTTGTGGAACTGGTGATTGCCAGTCGCGTGCGCTACATGCTGGTGTAGTTGGGACCGCCGCCACCTTCGGGCGTAACCCAGTGGATGTTCTGCTTCGGGTCCTTGATGTCGCAGGTCTTGCAGTGGACGCAGTTCTGCGCGTTGATCTGCAGTCGGCGCGCATCGCCCCCCGCCGCTTCGTCCCTGACGAATTCGTAGACGCCGGCCGGGCAATAGCGGGCCTCGGGCCCGTCGTAGAGCCGGAGGTTCACCTCCACCGGGACGGCCGCGTTGCGCAATTGCAGGTGCACCGGCTGGTCTTCTTCGTGATTGGTGTTGGACAGGAACACCGAGGAGAGCTTGTCGAAGGTCAGCACGCCGTCGTACTTCGGGTAGTCGATGCGCGGCATCCGCGCGGCGGGTTGCAAGGTCTCGTGGTCGGCCTTGCCATGGCGCAGCGTCCACGGCACCAGCGCGCCCAGGCCGAGGTCGTTCAGCCACATGTGTGCGCCGCCATGCATCGTGCCGCGCCACATGCCCCACTTCAACCCGGGCTTCACATTGCGCACCTGGTACAGGTCTGCGTAGACCCACGATGTGCGCCAGGCCTCCGCGTAAGCCGACAGCTCGTCGTGCGCGCGGCCCGCGCCCAGTGCCGCGAAGGCCGCGTCGGCGGCCAGCATGCCCGTTTTCATCGCGTTGTGGCTGCCCTTGATGCGCGGCAGGTTGACGAAGCCCGCCGCACAGCCGATCAGTGCGCCACCGGGAAACGTGAGCTTCGGCACCGACTGCAGGCCGCCTTCGTTGATCGCGCGCGCGCCATAGGCCAGGCGCTTGCCGCCCTCGAAAGTACCGCGGATCGCCGGATGTGTCTTGAAGCGCTGGAACTCGTCGTAAGGTGACAGGTGCGGGTTCTCGTAGTTGAGATGCACGACGAAGCCCACCGCGACCGTGCCGTCGTCGAGGTGATACATGAACGAGCCGCCGCCCGTATCTGAAGACAACGGCCAGCCTTGCGTATGGACGACGAGGCCTTGCTGGTGCTTATCCGGTGCTACCTGCCAGAGTTCCTTGAGACCGATGCCGTACTGCTGCGGATCAACACCGTCGCGCAGGTTGAAGCGTTGCATCAGTTCCTGCGACAGCGAGCCGCGCGCACCTTCCGCGAACAGCGTGTACTTGGCCAGCAACTCCATGCCGGGCTGATAGTCGGACTTGTGCGAGCCGTCGCGCGCCACGCCCATGTCACCGGTGGCCACGCCGCGTACAGCGCCCGCGGCATCGAACAGCAGCTCCGCTGCAGGAAAGCCCGGATAGATCTCCACGCCCAGTGCCTCGGCCTCCCGCGCCAGCCAGCGGCAGACGTTGGCGAGGCTGACGATGTAGTTGCCGTGGTTGCTCATCAACGGCGGCAACAACACGTTGGGAATGCGGTACGCCTTGTCTGGCGTGAGGACCATGAAGCGGTCCTCGGTCACCACCGTGGTGATTGGCGCGCCCCGGGTCTGCCAATCGGGGAATAGTTCGGACAGCGCCCGCGGATCGATCACCGCGCCCGACAGGATGTGTGCGCCAACCTCCGAACCTTTTTCGAGGATGCAGACCGAGACCTCGCGTTGGTTCTCCGCAGCAAGCTGCTTCAGGCGGATGGCTGCCGCGAGGCCGGCAGGGCCTCCACCGACGACGACGACGTCGTATTCCATGCTTTCGCGGGTCATCGGGTGGCTTTCGGGAGGCAAATTCAACGACGCCCATTATAATTCGACGACGCAGTCCGTATCGTCTCGTCCCGGGGGCCCCCGGACACCATAGCCTTCGCCACGCCATTCGCCGATGACCTCACCACGCCTGCTCGTTCATACCTCGCGGCAAACCTTGCGCTGGGGCGACATGGATAGCCTTGGGCACGTAAACAACACCAACTATTTCCGCTATATGGAACAGGCCCGCATCGAATGGGTCTGTGCGCTGGCCGTGTCGGGCGCGCCGTACGACGCTGGCGAAGGTCCGGTGATCGTGAATGCCAGCTGCGATTTTCTGGTGCCGCTCGTCTATCCCGGCGACATTGACGTGCGCATGTACCTGGGCGACCCCGGGCGCACCAGTGTGGGTAGTTACTACGACATCCATGCTGACGGCAAGAAGTATGCGGAAGGCGCCGCCAGGATCGTCTGGGTCGATGTCGCGTCCGGACGCCCGGTACCGCTGCCCGACACCGTGGCCGCGCCCTTGCGCGCATTGGCCGGCTGACGCGATGGAACCGCTCTGGACCCCGTCGCCTGAACGCATCGCCGCAGCCAACATCACGCGGTTTGCCGCGGGCATCGCGGAGCGGCACCGCGCGGACGTGGGCACCTATGCCCGCCTGTGGCGGTGGTCCGTCGATCACAAGTGGGACTTCTGGCGCGCCGTCTGGGATTTCGGCGGCGTGATCGGCAAGCCCGGCGACCGTGTGCTGGTGGATGCGCAGAAGATGCCCGGCGCGCAATGGTTCCCGGACGCTACGCTCAACTACGCGCAGAACCTCCTCGAGCGCCGGCGCGCCGACGACATTGCCGATGCGTTCATTTTCTGGGGCGAGGACAAGGTCAAGCGCCGGCTCGCGCACATGGAAGTGCATGCGCTGGTCGCCCGTACGGCCGGTGCCCTTGCAGCGCAAGGCATCGGAGTCGGCGATCGCGTAGCCGCGTACCTGCCCAACCTGCCGGAAACGATCATCGCGATGCTGGCAGCGGCCTCGCGTGGCGCCATCTGGTCGTCGTGCTCGCCGGATTTCGGTGTGCAAGGCGTGCTCGACCGCTTTGGGCAGATCGAGCCGCGCATTCTCATCACTGTCGATGGCTACTGGTACAACGGCAAGGCGGTGTCGATCCTCGACAAGGTGGCGGCGGTCGTCGCGCAGCTGCCGTCAGTGGAGCGCGTCATCGTCGTGCCGTATTTGCAGCAAAGCGCGGGCGCATCGGACGACCTGTCGGCGATTCCTGGCGCTGTGCCGTGGGACGTGTGGCTCGCGCCCCACATCGCCGGCCCCATCGAGTATGCGCAGCTGCCCTTCGCGCATCCGCTCTTTATCCTCTATTCCTCCGGCACCACCGGCGTACCGAAGTGCATCGTGCATGGCGCTGGCGGGACTTTGCTGCAACACATCAAGGAACACCTGCTGCACGGCGACTTGAAGCGTGACGATCGCCTGTTCTACTTCACTACCTGTGGCTGGATGATGTGGAACTGGCTGGCCTCCGGCATGGCGGCCGGGGCCACGCTGCTGCTCTATGATGGTTCGCCGTTCCTCGATCGCGGCCGCATCCTGTGGACGCTGGCCGATGCGGAGCGGATGACGCACTTCGGCACCTCGGCCAAGTACATCGACGCGCAGAAGAAGATCGCGCTGGTCCCGCGCAAGGATTTTGACCTCCGCACCGTCCGCGCCATGTTCTCGACCGGCAGCCCGTTGTCGCCCGAGAGCTTCGACTACGTGTACCAGTGCGTCAAGAACGACCTGTGCCTGTCGTCGATCTCGGGCGGCACCGACATCGTGTCGTGTTTTGCGTTGGGCGCGCCCACGTTGCCGGTCTGGCGTGGCGAGCTGCAGGCGCGCGGCCTTGGGATGGACGTCGATGTCTACGACGAAGACGGGACGCCTCTCGTCGGCGAAAAGGGCGAGCTCGTATGCAAGTCGCCGTTCCCGTCGATGCCGGTGAGCTTCTGGAACGACCCCGATGGCGCCAAGTACCACGCTGCCTATTTCGATCGCTTCCCCGGATTGTGGTGCCACGGCGACTGGGTCGAGCTGACCGAGCATGACGGTCTCATCATCTACGGCCGTTCGGACGCCACGCTCAACCCCGGCGGCGTGCGCATCGGCACCGCCGAGATCTACCGGCAGGTGGAGCAGTTGCCGGAGGTTCTGGAGAGCCTCGTGATCGGCCAGGACTGGCCGCCGGGTGACGTGGGTGACGTGCGCGTCGTGCTGTTCGTCCGGTTGCACGACGGCGAAGTGCTTACGCCGGAGCTGGAGGATCGCATCCGGCACACCGTTCGCACCAACACGACGCCGCGGCATGTGCCGGCGCGCATCGTCGCGGTGGCCGATATCCCGCGCACCAAGTCTGGCAAGATCGTCGAGCTGGCGGTGCGCAACGTCGTGCATGGCCGCGAGGTTCGCAACATCGAGGCGCTGGCCAATCCCGAGGCACTCGAGCACTACCGGGATCTCGACGAGCTGAAGTCCTGACGTGGTCCTTCAACGTCACGCGCTTAGACGATGAGTTTCCTTGCCATCCTGATCGCGCTGGGCCTCGAACAGTGGCGTGCCTTCGACTGGCGCACGGCGGGTGAGCGCGCCTTCGTCCGGTACACGCGCGCGGTGGAGCGGAAGCTCAACGGGGGCACCCGGCAGCACGGAACGTTCGCCGTCGTGGCCGCGCTGGTGCCACCCACGGCACTCGCCGCGTTGCTGTTCTTCGTGGCCGATGCGCTGCATCCGGTGGCGGGACTGGTCGTCAATGCGGCCATCCTTTACCTGCTGATGGGATTCCGCCGCTTCAGCCACGCGCTGTCGGCCATCGTTGCGGCGCTGCAGGCGGGTGACCTGCAGGCGGCGCGGCGCGCGCTCGGCGTGTGGCGCGGCGGTTCCACCCTCGACCTGTCCGCGCAGGACGTGGCGCGACTGGCGATTGAACGTGGCCTTGTCGATGCGTATCGCCAGGTGTTTGCGGTGCTCTTCTGGTTTGCCGTGCTGCCGGGTCCGATCGGCGCCGTGTTGTATCGGGCCGCGGTCCTGCTGGCGGACGAGTGGCGCGGGCCCGTGCCCGGCGTGCCGCCGACGCCACCCGTATTTGCGCGCGCGGAGTTCGGGCAGCCGGCGCAGATCCTGCTGTCGTGGTTCGACTGGATTCCCGTGCGGCTGACGGCGTTGTCGTTCGCGATCGTCGGCGATTTCGAGGATGCGATCGCGTGCTGGCGGACGCAGGCCACGCAATGGGTCACACATGAAGGCGGCACCGCGGTCGGCATCCTGCTGGCTGCGGGTGGGGGTGCGCTGGGCGTGCAACTTGGCGGACCGCTACCCACGCTGGCCGGGGACCCCGATCCGCGGCCCGATCTTGGCATCGGCGATCCGGTGGAGCCGGAAGTGTTGCCTTCCGCCGTCGGTCTCGTGTGGCGCGCGCTGGTCCTGTGGCTGCTGCTGATCCTGCTGCTGACGCTGGCCAATCTCGCGCCATAGGCGCGAATCATGGCGTCAGCGGGGAAAGCCACCTGCCTCGGCCGTCAGCCGATGCATCAACGCCAGCCGATGCGGCGCGATGGTGCCGCTGGCCACGGCGGCGGTGATCACGCAGCCGGGTTCGGCCCCGTGCCGGCAATCGCGAAACCGGCATTGACCCAGCAGCGGACGAATCTCGACGAACGCTTCGGCCAGCGTGAGCACGTCGAGGTGCGCGAGGGCAAAGGCCTTCATCCCCGGTGAATCGACGATCCACGCTTCCTCCCCAAGCGTGGGCAGGCGATACAGCGTGGTCGACGTCGTCGTGTGGCGCCCGGTGTTGAGCGATGTCGAGACTTGGGCGGTGCGCGCCGCCGCGGCCGGCAGCAATGCGTTGACCAGCGTGGACTTGCCCATGCCCGATTGCCCGACCAACACCGTGTGCTGGTCGCGCAGCCATTCCAGTGCGGGGGACACGTCGTCACGTGCGGAAAACGCGACGATCGGATAGCCCAGCGCCGCCACGCCCGCCAGCCGCTCCCGCAGTGCGGGGAACGTCGGGAGGTCGGCCTTGTTGGTCAGCACGACGAAGCGGCATTGCGCGGCTTCCGCCGCGATCATCCAGCGATGGATCAACTCGGTGTCGAGCGCGACGTCGGGCGCGACCACACCCGCGATCTGCGTGACATCCGCCGCCAGCAGCTTGGCCTTGAACGCGTCGGAGCGGTAGATGAGATTGCGACGCGGTGCCACCGCGACGATGGCGGCGCCACCGGCATCCTGTTCGATGGTGACCATATCGCCGACCACGAGCTGCAGCAACCGACCCTTCATGATGCAGGGAATGACTTGGCCATCGGCGAGCGCGACGTCATAGCGGCGGCGCATCGTGGCGACCACCAGTCCGGACTGTTGCGCCGGTGCGCGTGGTGAGGGGTCGGTCATGGTCAGCCGAGAAGGCGTTCGGTACGTGCGGCGCAGATGAAGTCATTGCGGGTGAGGCCGCCTGCATCGTGCGTCGAAAACGTGACTTCGCACTGCGCGTAATGCACGCCGAGGTCCGGGTGGTGGTTCTGCGATCGCGCGATGAAAGCCAGCGCATTGACAAAGGCCATCGTCGCGTCGAAATCAGCGAAACGGAACGACTTGGCGAGTTTTGCACCGGTCGCGGTCCAGCCGGGCAGGGCCGCGGCAAGCGTAGCGACGTCGGCGGCATCGAGCCGCTGCGCACCGTTGCGGCATTGCTCGGACGCCAACGTCACGAGCAGTGGAGGCACGGCCACGGGCACGCTCATTGTGTGAATCGGTAATGCGTGGCGTTGAGGTAAGCCGTCACCTGTTCTTCCTCCTCGGGGAAATATTGGGTCGAGAGTTCCGTATTGCAACGCGCCACCTGGACACGAAGGGCGGCCAGCGACGTGACCTTGCGGTCAGGCCGCACATAGATGGCGTCCGGCGTGCCGAATTTCTGCTGGTGGCAGGCCACGCAGTCGCGGTCGGACAGCGCGCGGCCCGCGGCGATGTCGGCGGCCGTAGGCGGCGTCGGCGCGCTCGCCGCGCCGACCGTCACCAGTCCAACGCATGTCGCGACGGCAAAGATGAAGACCATTCGCATCATGCCACCTTCGTACCTGCAAACGCCGTGATGTGCGCAATTCGCACCGCCGCCGGCGGATGCGAATCGTAGAACGCGGAGTGCACCGGATCAGGCGTCAACGTCGCCGCGTTGTCCTCGTAGAGCTTGACCAACGCATTGGTGAGCGCCGCGGCGGATGCATGGCGTACGGCAAAGGCGTCGGCTTCGAACTCGTGGCGCCGCGAATAGCGCGCGGACAGCGGTTCAAGCACGAACGTGAACACCGGCAAGGCCAGCATGAAGAGTTCCAGCGCAACGCCCGGACGGCTCATCGCCACTGGCAGCAGTGTCTCGGGGATGCCCAGTCCGACGTAGAACCAGGGCGCCTGCGCCAACCACGCCAGCAACCCCAACACGACCAGCGAAAGCAATGCCGACCACACGATGCG
>JBBQEY010000013.1:0-27787 GCA_038321425.1 Burkholderiales bacterium
GCCGCGCGCGCGGGCAGGACGGTGAGCTCGCGGACCGCGCCAAGGTGCGCCAGCCGGTACGTGAGGCCGGGTCGTTCCACCTGCATAACAAAGGGAGCACCGTTGCACGTACCGCGCATCAGGATCTCGCCAAAGCGCCACTGGTGCCGGATCGCGAACTTCCTGTCACCGATCCGCACATCACATCCGCCTTGGGCCGGTTGCGTGAGCACGGTGACCGGCGCCTCCATGCCCAGCACGACATAGTCCTCCCCCACTTCGAATTCGTGGCCTTCGACCTGGCCCTCGATGCCTGCCGCGCGATCACGGAACGCGCGGTGCACGGCAGCAGCTACAGCAACGAATAGCTGCGGATCGGCGGGTACGACATCCACAGCGCGGAAGCCGTGCGGAAATTCCTCCGGAATGAACGCCGTGGTGAGGCGCCCTTCGGCAAAGCGCGGATGGCGCAACAACGCCGACTGGAACATCAGGTTCGACGCGATGCCCCGGATCACGAATGCATTCAACGCCTGCTGCATCGCGGCGATAGCCTGCGCGCGCGTCGGCGCATGTGTGATCAGCTTCGCGATCATCGAATCGTAATACATCGAGATCTCGCCGCCTTCGTAGACGCCGGTGTCAACGCGCACGGCACCATGGACCTCGGGAGGCGGTTGATACCGCACCAGCCGGCCAATGGAAGGCAGGAAGCCGCGCAGCGGATCCTCCGCGTTGATGCGGCATTCGATGGCCCAGCCGTCGCGCTTGATGTCGGCTTGCGCGAAGCCAAGCTTCTCGCCGGCCGCCACGCGGATCATCCATTCGACAAGGTCGAGCCCGGTGATCATCTCGGTGACCGGATGCTCGACCTGCAGGCGGGTATTCATTTCGAGGAAGTAAAAGCTGCGGTCCGCCCCGACGACGAACTCGACCGTGCCAGCCGATTGATAGTCGACGGCGCGCGCCAGTGCAACTGCCTGCGTTCCCATCGCATGCCGCGTGGCATCGTCGAGAAACGGCGACGGCGCCTCCTCCACCACCTTCTGGTGGCGACGCTGGATCGAGCACTCCCGCTCCCACAGGTACACGAGATTGCCATGCGCATCACCCAGCACCTGGATTTCGATGTGCCGCGGTTCCTCGATGTATTTCTCGATGAAGATGCGATCGTCGCCAAAGCTGGCCTTGGCTTCGACGCGACAAGCCTCGAAGCCTTCGCGCGCTTCCTTGTCATTGGCCGCTACGCGCAGCCCCTTGCCACCGCCGCCCGCCGACGCCTTGATCATCACCGGGTAGCCGACGTCGCGCGCGATGCGCACGGCATCCGTGGCATTGACGATCACATCCGTATAGCCAGGAATGGTACTGACGCCGGCCTTCGCCGCCAGCTTCTTCGACGCGATCTTGTCGCCCATCGCGGCGATGGCGGGCGCCTTGGGGCCGATGAACACGATCCCCGCCGCCTCGACACCGCGCGCGAAGCCTTCATTCTCCGACAGGAAACCGTACCCCGGATGCACGGCTTGCGCGCCCGTGGTCCGGCATGCCTCGATGATCAGGTCGCCGCGCAGGTACGACTCACGCGACGGCGCGGGGCCCAGGTAGACCGCCTCGTCCGCCAGTTCGACATGGCGGGCGTCGCGGTCCGCGTCCGAGTACACCGCCACCGTGGCGATCCCCATCCGCCGCGCTGTCGTGATGACACGGCAGGCAATCTCGCCGCGGTTGGCAATCAGTATTTTCTTGAACATGCGAGGTATCGGACGCCTAGAGCGGAATGTTGCCGTGCTTGCGCCACGGATTTTCAAGCTCCTTGCCGCGTAGCATGGCAAGGCTGCGGCAAACGCGCTTGCGCGTCTCGTGCGGCATGATCACGTCGTCGATGAAGCCGCGGCGGCCGGCGATGAAGGGATTGGCAAACTTTTCGCGGTACTCCCGCTCGCGCTCTGCCAGTTTCGCGGGGTCGTTCTTCTCCTCGCGGAAGATGATCTCCACGGCACCCTTGGGGCCCATCACCGCGATTTCCGCCGACGGCCACGCGAAGTTGACGTCACCGCGCAAGTGCTTGGAGCTCATCACGTCGTAGGCGCCGCCGTAGGCCTTGCGCGTGATCACCGTGACCTTGGGCACCGTGCACTCGGCATAGGCATAGAGCAGCTTCGCGCCGTGCTTGATGATGCCGCCGTACTCCTGAGCCGTACCGGGCAAGAAGCCCGGGACGTCGACGAGCGTGAGTACGGGAATGCCGAACGCATCGCAGAAGCGCACGAAGCGCGCCGCCTTGATCGCGCTGCGGATGTCGAGGCAGCCCGCCAGCACCAGCGGCTGGTTGGCGACGATGCCGACCGGCGCGCCTTCCATCCGGCCGAAGCCGATCACGATGTTCTTCGCATAGTCAGGCTGCAGCTCGAAGAACTCGCCGTCGTCGACGATCTTGGCAATCAGTTCCTTCATGTCGTACGGCTTGTTCGCGTTGCCCGGCACCAGCGTGTCGAGCGACATCTCGAGGCGGTCCGCCGGGTCGTCGCTGGCGCGAAGCGGCGGCGCATCCCGATTGTTGAGCGGCAGGTAGTTGAAAAAGCGCCGCAACATCCGCAAGGCATCGACGTCGCTGTCGAAAGCGAGATCGGCCACGCCGGAGCGCGTCGTGTGCGTCACCGCCCCGCCCAGCTCTTCCGCCGACACTTCCTCGTGCGTGACCGTCTTCACGACTTCCGGACCGGTGACGAACATGTACGAGGAGTCTTTAACCATGAAGATGAAGTCGGTCATCGCCGGTGAGTAAACTGCACCCCCGGCACAAGGACCCATGATCAGCGAGATCTGCGGCACCACACCGGAGGCCAGCACGTTACGCTGGAACACTTCCGCATATCCGCCAAGCGAAGCGACGCCATCCTGGATGCGCGCGCCGCCGCTGTCGTTCAGGCCGATGACAGGCGCGCCCACCTTCATCGCCTGGTCCATCACCTTGCAGATCTTCTCGGCATGGGCTTCGGACAGCGAGCCGCCGAACACGGTGAAGTCCTGCGAAAACACGAACACCAGCCGCCCGTTGATCATGCCGTAGCCGGTGACAACGCCATCGCCCGGCACCTTCTCCTTCTCCATGCCGAAGTCGTGCGAGCGATGCTCGACAAACATGTCCCACTCCTCGAACGAGCCTTCGTCGAGCAGCAGTTCGAGGCGTTCGCGCGCGGTCAGCTTGCCCTTGGCGTGCTGGGCCGCGATGCGTTTCTCGCCGCCACCCAACTGGGCTTCGGCGCGCTTCTGGTCGAGTTGCCGGATGATGTCCTTCACGATGGGCGATTCCTTCAATGACGGTCCAGCAGTCGGCGCGCTGCGGCCGTCGGGGTCAGCGTACCCGCTGCCACATCGGCCAGCACGCCGGGGAGTGCGGATCGTACCTGCGGATCCTCGCGAAAGCGCGCGCGCAATCCTGCATCGAGCAAATGCCACGTCCAGGTCAACGCCTGGCGTTGGCGCTTGGCGCTCAACTCGCCTGCGCTCGCCAGCGCATGGCGGCAGGCCGCCACCGTGGTCCAGAATTCATCGATACCCTCGCCACGCAGCGCGCTGACGCCCAGCACAGGCGTGCGCCAGTGGATGGAGGCCGGCCGCAGCAGTGGCAACGCGCCCTGCATCTGGCCCATGGCACGATCCGCGGCCGCGGGATCGAGGTCGCGCTTGTTGTAGACGATCACGTCCGCGAGTTCGACGATGCCTTTCTTGATGGCCTGCAGGTCATCTCCGGCATTGGGCAACTGCATCAACACGAAAACGTCGGTGAGGTTGGCAACGTCGGTTTCACTCTGGCCCACACCCACGGTCTCGACGATCACCACGTCGAAGCCGGCGGCTTCGACGAGCAGCACCGCTTCGCGCGTGTGCGCGGCCACACCCCCCAGAGCGCCACTCGACGGCGACGGCCGGATGAACGCATGGGCCTCCCGCGACAGCAATTCCATCCGCGTCTTGTCGCCCAGGATCGAGCCGCCGCTGACGGCGCTCGACGGGTCGACCGCCAGCACCGCGACGTGGTGTCCCTGTGCGATCAACTTCAGCCCGAGGGCTTCAATGAACGTGGACTTGCCCACGCCCGGTGACCCGGAAATGCCGACGCGCAGCGCACCGCCCGTCGCGGGAAGCACACTTTCGATCACCTGCTGCGCGGCGGCTTGGTGATCGGCGCGCGTGGACTCGGCCAGCGTGATGGCCTTGGCCAGCAGTCGTCGATCACCGGCGCGAACGCCCGCGACCAGCGTCGTGACACTGTCCTCAACCGGTGTGGTTCCCGGTATCGTCGATGCTGGTGCAGTGGCGGTCACGTCAGGCGGCCGCACGCGCGGCGCGGATCTTGGACAGCACATCGGCGGCACAGGCGGGAATGGCGGTGCCGGGACCGTAGATGCCCGCCACGCCGGCCGCCTGCAGCATCGCGTAGTCCTGCTGCGGGATCACGCCACCGACGAACACGACAATATCGCCCGCGCCCTGCGCGCGCAGTGCGGCGATGATCGCCGGCACCAGCGTCTTGTGGCCGGCGGCCAGCGTGGAAATGCCGATCGCGTGCACGTCGTTCTCGATGGCCTGCCGCGCCGCTTCCTCGGGCGTCTGGAACAGCGGGCCGATGTCGACGTCGAAACCGAGATCCGCAAACGCGGTGGCGACCACCTTGGCGCCGCGATCGTGGCCGTCCTGGCCGAGCTTCGCGACCATCAGGCGCGGGCGCCGGCCTTCCGCAACCGCGAACGCATCGATGTCGGCCTTGATGTCCTCCCACATGCGGTCCTCCGCGAAACTGGCGCCGTACACCCCGGCCACACTTTGGGTGGTAGCGCGATGGCGGCCCCACACCGTTTCAAGCGCATCCGAAATTTCACCACCGGTGGCTCGGGCGCGCGTCGCCGCGATCGCCAGTTCCAGCAGATTGCCCTGGCCGGTGCGTGCGCAGGTGACGAGCGCATCCAGCGCGGCCATCATCGTCTTGTCGTCGCGGTTGGCCTTGACGACAGCCAGCCGCCGCAACTGCGCTTCGCGGACGGCGGTGTTGTCGATGTCGCGGACCTCCATCGCATCTTCGTGCTCTAGCCGGAAGCGATTGACGCCGACAATCACGTCCCGCCCGCTGTCGATGCGTGCCTGCTTCTCCGCGGCCGCGGCCTCGATCTTGAGCTTGGCCCAACCGGTGTCCACCGCGCGCGTCATGCCACCCATCGCCTCGACTTCTTCCAGGATGGTCCATGCGCGGTCGACCATGTCCTGCGTGAGCTTCTCCATCATGTACGAACCGGCCCACGGGTCGATGACGCTGCCGATGTGCGTCTCTTCCTGCAATATCACTTGCGTGTTGCGGGCGACGCGAGCGGCAAAATCGGAGGGCAGCGCCACGGCTTCGTCGAACGCATTGGTATGCAGCGACTGGGTGCCACCGAATACGGCAGCCATGGCCTCGATGGTCGTGCGGACGATGTTGTTGTAGGGATCCTGCTCGGTCAGCGACCAGCCCGAGGTCTGGCAATGCGTGCGCAGCAGCAGCGACTTCTGCGACTTGGGCGCGAACCCCGTCATGATCCGCCACCACAGCAGGCGTGCTGCCCGCAGCTTGGCGATCTCGAGATAGAAATTCATCCCGATGCCGAAGAAGAACGAGAGGCGCGGCGCGAACGTGTCCACGTCCATGCCGCGCGCCAGCGCGACGCGCACGTACTCGCGGCCATCCGCCAGCGTGAATGCCAGCTCCAGCGCCTGGTTCGCTCCCGCTTCCTGCATGTGATAGCCGGAGATCGAGATCGAGTTGAACTTCGGCATGTGCACGGCGGTGTAGCTGATGATGTCCGCCACGATCCGCATCGAGGGTTCCGGCGGATAGATGTACGTATTGCGGACCATGAACTCCTTCAGGATGTCGTTTTGCACGGTCCCCGAAAGTTGCGCCTGCGCCACGCCCTGTTCTTCCGCCGCGACGATGTAACCGGCCAGTACCGGCAGCACGGCACCGTTCATCGTCATCGACACCGACACCTTGTCGAGCGGGATGCCATCAAAGAGGATCTTCATGTCCTCGACAGAATCGATTGCCACGCCGGCCTTGCCGACGTCGCCGACCACGCGCTCGTGATCAGAGTCGTAGCCGCGATGCGTGGCGAGATCGAAGGCGACGGACACGCCCTGTCCGCCGGCTGCGAGATTGCGCCGGTAGAACGCATTGGATTCTTCCGCCGTTGAGAATCCGGCGTATTGGCGGATGGTCCATGGGCGCACCGTGTACATCGTCGGCTGCGGGCCCCGCACGAAGGGCGGGAAACCCGGCATCGTGTCGGTGTAGGGCAATCCCTCGAGGTCGGCAGCCGTGTAGAGCGGCTTGACCGCGATGCCATCCGGCGTCTGCCAGACCAGCGCATCGGCGTTGCCGCCGGGCGCGCTTTTGGCAGCCGCGCGCAACCAGTCTTCGTAGGTGACTGCCGGCTGCGAGGGTTCGGATTCCGCCAAAACGACCACTCCCTGCGGGCATCGAGTGTGCCCATCCAGCCCGTATTCTAGCTTTTAGAGGGTTGGCACCCTATCCAAGCTCAATCGGCCCGATAGAGCGTTACGACGCAGGCGCCACCCAGCCCGAGATTGTGCTGGAGCCCGACCCGGGCGCCCGACACCTGCCGCGCCTCCGCCGTGCCGCGCAATTGCTGCGTCAGCTCGTAGCACTGCGCGAGGCCCGTGGCGCCTAGCGGGTGTCCCTTGGACAGCAGGCCGCCCGAGGGGTTGGTGACCACGCGCCCGCCATAGGTGTTGTCGCC
The DNA here is from genome assembly GCA_038321425.1 of Burkholderiales bacterium. GTDB lineage: Bacteria > Pseudomonadota > Gammaproteobacteria > Burkholderiales > Casimicrobiaceae > VBCG01. The sequence continues at coordinate 6,777 of JBBQEY010000013.1, forward strand.
GGCACGCACGAAGGCCTCGCCGCCGCCTGCGGGGCACAACTGCAGCGCTTCGTAGCTCAACAACTCGTTATGCGCGAAGCAGTCATGCAATTCGACGACCTCGACGTCCTCCGGACCGATGCCGGCTGCTTCGTAGACCGCCAACGCCGCCGCATGGGCCATGTCCACGCCGACGACGCGCATCATGTCGTGCGTGTCGAAGGTCGACGTGGTGTCGGTGGTCATGGCCTGCGCCGCGATCGTCACGGTGGACGCGAGCCCATGCCGCTGCGCGAAGGCCGGCGAAACCAGCAGCGCCGCCGCCGCGCCGCACGTGGGCGCGCAGGCCATCAGCCGCGTCATGACGCCTGGGATCAACACCGGCGTGGCCAGCACCTCCTCCGCCGTGACGACGTTGCGGAACAACGCCAGCGGGTTGTTGACCGCGTGGCGGCTGGCCTTGGCGCGAATCTCCGCAAAGGTCGAGAGCGGGGTGCCGTAGCGATCCATGTGCGCCTTACCCGCGCCGCCGAAATAGCGCAACGCAAGCGGCACGTCCGGCCAATCCACCAGCGCATCGGTGGCGGCATCGAAGCGCGCGAACGGGGTCGGACGGTCGTTGAACACGGCACCCAGCGCGCCGGGTGCCATCTGCTCGAAGCCCAGCGCCAGCGCACATTCGACCGCGCCGCTCGCGACGGCCTGGCGCGCGAGGAACAGTGCCGTCGACCCGGTCGCGCAATTGTTGTTGACGTTGATGATCGGGATGCCCGACATGCCGACATCGTAGAGTGCGTTCTGGCCGCTCGTGGAGTCGCCATAGACATAGCCGGCATACGCCTGCTGCACGTCGCCGTAGTCGAGCCTCGCATCGGCCAGGGCCAGGCGGACGGCCTGCGCGGCCATCACGTTGTAAGCGGGGCCCGCGCCGGGCTTGGCGAACGGCACCATGCCCACGCCGGCCACGATCACCGGGGATTGGGGCGTCGATGTGACAGCACTCGGCATGGGCGAAACCTGCTTCACGTGTTGGCGGCGGGCGCGACCTGGGCGTCGCGCTGGCCGCTGCGCGCGAGCGCGGCCGCCACCAAGCCGCTGGCTTTCATGTCCTCGACGAATTCGCGCAGGAACTGCGCTGCGCGCGCGGCATCCACGTTGTCGCCGCGCCCCTTGGGCATGCCCATCGCCTGCTCGATGGCCATGAACCGGCCATCGAGCAGGCGCAGGCCAGGCTGGCCCTGTACGAATTTCTGCAATGGCGAGCGAACGCCAGCGGCCGCTTCGAGCCCTTCGCGCTGGAATTGCGCGATGGCGTCGTTGCCGGTTGGCGCATGCACGAGTACCGCGTACCTGAGTGTCCGCGTCAGGTACAGCTCGTAGGCGCTGCCGGTGCCCACCGCGATACGCACGCCGGGGCGATCAACGTCGGCTACGGTCTGCAATGGCGACGCCACCGGCACCATGTACGCGCCCTCGATGACAATGTAAGGCGCGGTGAACTCGATTGCGGTGGCGCGCTTCGGGTCGGTCGCCAGAAACGCCACGTCCCACGCTGCCGTTGCCGCGGCAGCGAAAACCTGGCCTGCTGCGTCGTAGCCGACAAGCGTTACCGGAACGCCCAAGCGCCTTCCCAGTTCATGCGCCAATTCGATCGTGACGCCACCAGGTTTGCCGCCGGGTCCGTCGCGCTGCGCCAGCACCGGGTTACCGAAGTTGATCGCGGCGCGTAGCGTGCCGGAGGGGGCAAACTGATGGACGATGTTGGCGGAAGCGGTGTCGGACACGGGAATCCTCGCGCATAAGGTACACCAATGCCCGACACTTGCGCGCCTCGTCGCGGCACGCGCCTTGTCGTACTAAGTCAGTGGCCCGACCACTTCTACCGCGTCGAGGATCGTTCTTTAAGATTTCGCACTCGCGCGCGATCGGGAAGTCGCGCCATAGCGGACAAGCGCGCCGGGGAAGGCCGCAAAAAGCAGAGACAGCGGCACCGCACTCGATCGAGCGACAGAAAACAGCGCGCCCGTCAAGACATTGACGCATGGTGTTCCGGGTGCAAGGAACCCGATGTCGACCGTGGTATCACTCCACATCCCGCCCAGGGGCAGTTCGTCGATCGCCATGTCGAGAGAGGCGAAAAGGCGGACGGCGATACAAATCACGCCGCCGTCGTCGCCTTCCCGTGCGAACGCAACGACATGCTCAGCGTGCGTACCAGATACCGACAGCGGCTTGTACGCGCCATGCGCAAACAGTGCTGGTGCGCCGCTGCGCATTGCGAGCGCACGCGCGATGATCCAGAGCTTGGCGCGTCCGTCATAGGGTGCCGCAAAGAGCGAGCGCAAGAACAGCGGCGGCGCTTCCGACGGGATCGCAGCAAAGTTCGCGAGCAGTGCCTCGCGCCAGGCAAAGTCGACCGGCCGCCGATTATCGGGATCGACGAGCGATCCGTCGCAGATCTCGGTGCCCTGATAGAAGTCGGGGATGCCTGGCACCGCAACCTTCAACAGCGTCATCGACAGGCTGTTGAGCTGGCCGAACCACGCGTATCGAACCGCTTGCGAGCGCAGATCCTCCAGGAAGCGATTCTCCGACGACGGACTCAACAATTCGCGCACGAATGCGGTGGTCCCGGCTTCGTAGGCCTCGTTCACGGCAAGCCAGCTGGTGTTGACCTTGGCTTCGCGCGTCGCCTTCACCATGTAGGCGACGATGCGCTCGCAATAGGCGGACAGGGCGCCGGCATCAAGAGATTCCGCGGGAAAGGTACCCACGAGGGTCTGATACAGAAGGTATTCGTCGTTGCGCGACGGCGCCGGCCCGGTGTCCGTTTCACGGACTCGGTTGCGATTGAGCCTGTGCCAGCGCTCGGCGGTGCGCCGCCAATCCGTCACCATTTCGGAAATGACATCGATGCGCGCGCGCACGTCCTCCGAACGCTTGTTGTCATGCGTGGACGTGGCGAGCATCGCATGGGGCCACAAGGACGCGCGATCGGCATTGAGCCGATGGAATGCGGCCACGCTCAATCCAAATTGCTCGGGATCGCCACCTACCTCGTTGACCGAAACCAGGCGATTGAAGGTATAGAGGGCCGTATCCTCAGCGCCTTTGGCCGCCACGGGCGCGGTGAACTGCTGCGCGCGCATCGCGAACTCGAGATAGACCGCTTTGGCGTCGTCACTACCCTCAGGCGCCGTGCCCAGGAAAGCGTCATGCAGGAAGTCAAATACCTGCGGGTCGCTCGAGCGGCTGCGTATGCGCGCTCGCGCCACGGCCCAGTCGACATAGCGGCGGTCCTGCGGCGACGGGCCCTGCGCGTCCACGTATGTCCGATACACCGGGAAATGGGCAACGATTTCTCGAATCGCGACCCGCAAGGTGTTGAAAGTGAAATCGCGCGTCCGCCGATCGGCGCGGGCGAGGCGCAGCGCTCGCCCGGTGATGAGCGCAAGCTCCGACGCCAAGGCTTGCTCCATGGTCGCCCGCTTGCCGCGATAGGTGTCGCGATCCGCGGTGCCGGCTTCGTCTCCCGCGAAGGCGCGCCAAGCCCGGTCGACGCGACCCTTGGCGCGGCGATCGACGAACAGTCCGTTGACGGCGTTGGCAAACCGATAGCCGGTAGTGCCATGTACGGGCCAGGTGTCCCGCAGACGTTCGTGGGGTGCCAGGATTTTTTCCAGCGTCACGAAGATCCCGTGCGGCGGCTCCGTCGCGCCGGGCCGTCGCAATGCCACGCGTTCGCGGTAGCGCTGCTGCAGACGCGCGAAATAGCGCGCCGGGTCGTACAGGCCATCGGGGTGATCGATGCGCAGGCCGCCGACGGCTCCATCCGCCGCGAGCCCAAGGATGAGTTCGTGGGTGGCATCGAAAACGGCATCGTTTTGCATCCGCAGTCCGGCGAGCTCGTTGATGTCGAAAAAGCGGCGGTAGTTGATTTCGTCGGAGGCAACCCGCCAGAACGCGAGCCGGTAGGCCTGCGCCTCCAGCAGTGCGTGCAGCCGGTCGCGGCCCGAGGTATCGGCGGCGCCTTCATTGAGCGACGCGAGAGCTTCGTCGATGGCTTTCACGAGCAGAGGATCGGAGCGTACGAGGTCCGCGAGTCGACGCTTCAATTCGGCCGCGTCCCGCTGCCGCTGCACAATTTTCCGGGCATCGGCGTCATTGCGCGACGGCAGCGTGCCGAATCCACCGGCAAGGCGCTTGATTTTGGCCGCGACGCGAGCCGTGAGCGTCGTCCGCGCTTCCGCGAGCACGGGCGCCAGGAGGCGGCCATACTCGTTGGGGTCGATCGGGAAGCGATGCTCGAAATAGGACACCGCAAACGTTCCGCCTTCAGGCTCGAAGGCCACGCGCAGCTCTCCGCGCTCGAGCACCTTGCCGTACGGATCGCCCAGGACGGGCACCAATACCTTGCCCGCCAAGTCGGGGTCGTGCGGCGCCCAATCGATGTCGAAGTAATCGGCGTAGGCGGACGATGGACCATTTTCGAGCACGTCCATCCACCATGCATTGTCCTTGCCCATTACTGCCATGTGATTGGGTACGACGTCACACAGGTGGCTCATGCCATGCTGCGTAAGCGTCTCGATCAGGCGGCCGAAGTCCTCCACCGTACCGATCTCGGGATTGAGCAGGCGATGATCGACAATGTCGTAGCCGTGCCTGCTGCCTGGCCGCGCGCGCAGATAGGGCGAGCAGTACACGTGGCTGATGCCGAGCCGCGCAAGATAGGGGACGAGCCTGGTCAGCGCCGCGAACGGGAATTCGCGATTGAGCTGGACGCGATAGGTCGCGCGCGGGATTATCGACAACGGCAGCGGAACCTGCGCTGATCCACGCGGTTCCCGCTTCCGGCGTGGTATCGAGATGGACCTTCCGTTGCGCGCCTTGCTCATCGTGAGCGTTGCTTCTTGACGAGGTCGGCGAAAGAGCGCCAGCGTTCATGCGTGCCATAGTCTTCAAGCGCAACCGGCAGCTTGCGCTGCCAGTTGGCGTACTGGTCCGTCGTTCCAGGGAGGTTCACTTGCTCGCGAACCCCGAAGACATCTTCGAGTTGCGTAACCATGAGCACGCTCCGCGAGTCGGCAACGTACGCCTGGACCGCGTCGGCAAGCGCAGGGGTGAGCTCGCTGCTCGACTCCGGATCGAGCGATACCTCGGGCGGAAGCAATCCCGCGCGCCCGAGCGCGGCGAGGAGCTGCCCGCGCTCATTGACCCGTGCCTGCCGAAGCGCCACGACATCGACATCCGGGCCGAGCAGCCCGTGCGCCGCGCGCAGTGCGATGTCGAGCCCTGTCCACCAGGCCGCGACCGTCGGCAAATCGTGCGTGGTCGCCACCGCAATCGCGGCTTCGGGGTAGCGATCGGGCGCGACGAATGCGCCGCGGTCGTCACGCTCGAACCACAGCACGCGATACGAGAGTATGTCGTTGCGAAGGAAGTCACGGCGAATCTCGTCAGGTACGGTGCCCAGGTCCTCGCCGATGATGAGGCACCGATGCCGGTGACTCTCCAGCGCAAGGAGGCCGACGAGATCGTCGATCGGGTAATGCACGTAGGCGCCGTCCCGGGCCGACGCGCCGGACGGGACCCAGTACAGCCGCAGCAAACCCATGGCATGGTCGATGCGCAACGCGCCTGCACTGCGCATGTTCGCCCGCAACGTCGCGATAAACGCGGCATAGCCGGAATCGCGCATGCGCTGTGGCACGGGCGGCGGAAGTCCCCAGTCCTGTCCATTGGGACTGAACTCGTCCGGTGGCGCGCCGATGCTGGCGCCACCGGCGTACAGCGCCCGGAACGTCCAGGATTCGGCGCCTCCGCGCTCGGCCGAGACGGCAAGATCGGCGTAAAGCCCCACGGCAAGACCTGCACGAGCGGCGCGGTCCGACACGCGCTCTCGCTGCTGATCCGCTTGCCATTGCAACCAGGCGTGATAGTCGACCTCGTCCGCAAGCACCTCGCCGAGCTCAAGCACGGCTGACGCCGACGGCAACTGCAGCGCCTCGGGCCACACGGGCGAACCCCAGACGGCGGCATCGCGCTCGTACAGGGAGGCCTGAATCGCCTCGAACAGCGCGTGGCGTTGCAAGATCGTTCCGCCGTGACGCTTGAACGCCTCGAACTCGGTCCAGTTTTCGACGTGCGACGTCGCCGCGTCGCGCCGCGCCTGCGCATAGAGCAGGCGCAGTACCTCAACCTTGGCGGCCGCCGTGCCCGCGTAATCGACAAGCGGCGCGGCGCGTAGCGTCGCGAGCCGGTCCTGGAAGGCCGGTGATCGCACGAGGGCACGCGCCTGCGCGCAATGCTCGAATTCCGCAAGTGCTTCCACGTCGAGGTAAAGCGGGCTCGCGAACAGGCGGCTCGATGGACTGTACGGACTCGCATGCGAAGGGTCATGCGCCCGCAGCGCATGCAACGGATTGACGCCGAGCACGTCCGCGCCGGCCACCGCGCACACGTCCACGAGCGTCGCGAGATCGGTGAAATCCCCGATCCCCCAGTTCCGCGCCGAGCGCACGCCGTACAACTGAACCGCGATGCCCCATGCCCGACGTCCGGGGTGCAGCGACGGTGGCCGGTAACACGCGGGAGGTGCCACCGCGAGCGTCCCGGCGGCAATAAGGTCCCCGCGTGCGGTCAGCGATATCTCGTAGTAGCCAGGCGCCAGGTCCACGTCGAGCGCAATTTCCGACGCGCTCCCCATGGGCGCGGCGAATTGCGCAGCGGGCGCCGGGACCGATTGATCGGTGCCGCCCTCTTCGCGCACGCGCCACGTCAACGGGAGACTCCGCTGCTCCGATGGAATGCACACCGCAACCCGCCAAGGGTGGGCATCCGTCCGCAGCACCGTCATCGGCGCCATGCACCCGCTTTCGCGCGATTTAATCGCGGTGCGCGCCGACCGTGCAATATCGGCGTCAGACTGAGCGGGCACGTCCATCGCCGCCAGCAATGCACTCAATGTGGATGCTGGCACTTCGTGCAACCGCCCGCGAACGTCGCGGTACTCGGCAGCGATCCCGTGCGCTGCGGCGAGCGCCCTCAACGCTTCGTCCGGCTTCATCCCGTCACGATGCAGATGACGCCGTTACGGGGCAAGGCCGCACTCGCGCCGAGTTCCGGCACTTGCGGCGTCGCGAACACGGCGATGCCCGTGGGCAAGGTCAGTTCGTCGCTCGGGCCCGCACCCAGGTTGGCGAGCAGGCGCAGGCGGCGGCCGTCGCCCGTGGCCCACTCGACGTCGACGAGGGCATCGCCGCACACGCGCCCGGCCCCGGCACGCGTAATCTGCGGCAGCAGGGGAGCGATGTACTGGCGGCGGGCCGAGAGGCAGCGGCGGATGAAGTCGCGCCACGCCGTGCCAGGCTGGCGCTGCGCCGCCTCCCAATCGAGCTTGCTCGCCATGAATGTGGCGACATCGTTCGGATCGGGGATCATTGCCTGCGCCGCCGGATCATAAAAGCGCGCGAAGTGCTTGAATTCACCGCGACGGCCTTGAGTCACGGCCCGCGCCAATTCGGCGCCGAAATCGCAAAAGAACAGGAATGGCGTGCGCGCCCCAAATTCCTCGCCCATGAATAGCATGGGCGTTTGCGGCGCGAGCAACACGCAGGCGACGAGCGCGTGCAGGAGGTCGGGCTCGGCGAGTATCGCCAGGCGCTCGCCCAGTGCGCGATTGCCGATCTGGTCGTGATTCTGCGCGAACGACACGAAGGCGGCCGGCGGCAACCCCGTGCTCACTTCGCCCCGCAGCGCCCCGCCCCGATGGGCCGACGGCTGTCCCTGGAAGACAAAGCCTTCCGCAAGCGCGCGTGCGAAATCCGCCGCCGGCGCGTCCGCGTAGTCCGCGTAGTAGCCATCGGTCTCACCAGTGGCGATCACGTGCAGCGGATGGTGAAGGTCGTCGTTCCACTGTGCCGTGGCAAGCACGGCCACTCCGTCGCCGTCGCGGGACAGGTAGTGTGCCTCGTTGCGATCATTCTCGAGCACGAGATGCACTTGCCGAGCGTTGCCAATGCTTGCTCGGACACGTTCCGCGAGCTCAGTGACGAAATCGGGACGCGAATCATCAGCGATCGCATGAATGGCATCGAGCCGCAGCCCGTCGAGGTGGTATTCGTGCAGCCAGTACAGTGCGTTGTGGATGAAGAATTCGCGGACCGTGTGGCTGTGCGCCCCGTCGAAATCAATGGCGTCGCCCCAGGGCGTGCGATGCCGCGCCGTGAAGAACTGCGGCGCGTAGGCCGACAGATAGTTGCCTTCGGGTCCGAAGTGGTTGTACACGACGTCGAGAAGCACCATGAGGCCGCGGCCGTGCGCCGCGTCGATCAGCGCCTTCATGTCGTCGGGCGCGCCGTAGGTTGCGGCCGGCGCGAACGGAAGCACGCCGTCGTAGCCCCAATTGCGCTCGCCGGGAAACGCGGCGACGGGCATCAGCTCCAGAGCCGTCACGCCGAGGTCGACAAGAGCGTCGAGCCGGGCAACGGCGTCGGCAAATGTGCCTCCATGCGTGAAGGTGCCAACGTGAAGCTCGTAGATGACCGCGTCGAACCAGGGACGACCTCGCCATTGCGCGTCGTTCCATCTGTAGGCCGCGGGATCAACGACTTCGCTCGCGGCATGGACGCCGTCCGGATTAGAGCGCGACGCCGGGTCGGGCACCGTCAGACCGTCGTCGACCCGAAACGCATAGCGCGCACCGGCGGCCGCGCGTGGCGCCACGTGCTCGAACCAGCCGCCTTCGCGCCGATCCATGATGATGGGTGCCGCTGCATGCGGGTACCCCAGGACCAGCTCGACTCGTTGCGCCGCCGGCGCCCACAGCCTGTACGCCACCGATGCGTCATCGAGCTGCGCCCCAAACGGCATTCGGTGCGCGCGCCTCAAGACGCGCCCTTTTCCATGAGCACCAAGGAACGCGCTTCGAGCGGATAGACCGAGCGCCCACGATAGACGCCGTCGGGCAACAGCCCATCGTCGCGCGCGGTATTGACGAGCAGCGTCCACTCGTGCTCGCTCGCACCCGGCAGCGTGAATTCGATCACTCCGTCGTGCGCGTTGAACAGCACCAGGAAATCGTCGTCCGTCACCGGACGGCCTCGCGCATCGACCTCGCCAAGCCGGTTGCCCGAGAGGTAAACGCCGAGGCAGCGCGCAAAGTCGTGGTTCCACTCCTGATCCGTCATTTCAGTGCCGTCGGGCTTGTGCCAAGAGATGTCCTTGACTTCATCGCCATGCAGCGAGCGGCCCTCGAAGAAATGGCGGCGCCTGAAGATCGGATGGCGGCGACGCAACTCGATCATTCGCCGCGTAAACGCCAGCAGGTTGCCCCGCGCCTCGTCGATCGTCCAATCGATCCAGGAAATCGCACTGTCCTGGCAGTACGCATTGTTGCTGCCCTGCTGCGTGCGCCCGATTTCGTCGCCGGCGGTGAGCATCGGCACGCCTTGGGACAGCAGGAGCGCCGCCAGCAGATTACGGGATTGCCGCTGGCGCAGCGTCAGGACCGAGGCGTCGTCGGTGGGACCCTCGACGCCACAGTTCCACGACAGGTTGTTGTCGTGGCCATCGCGGTTGTCCTCGCCGTTGGGCTCGTTGTGCTTTTCGTTGTAGGAAACGAGATCGAGCAGCGTGAATCCATCGTGTGCCGTGACGAAATTGATGCTCGCGTGCGGTGCGCGGCCGCTGCTCCCATACAGGTCGGACGAGCCGGTGAAGCGCCGTGCGAACTCACCGATGATGCCGCCGTCTCCGCGCCAGAAGGCGCGCATCGCATCGCGATATTTGTCATTCCATTCGGCCCATCCGTTGGGAAAGTTGCCTACCTGATAGCCTCCCTCGCCCAGATCCCACGGTTCGGCGATGAGCTTGACACGATCCAGCACCGGATCCTGGCGCAGGATATCGAAAAAGGCACCGAGTCGGTCGACCTCGTGCAGCTCTCGCGCCAGTGCGGAGGCCAGGTCGAAACGGAAACCGTCGACGTGCATCTCCGTCACCCAGTAGCGCAGCGAGTCCATGATGAGCTGCAGCACGCGGGGATGGCGCATGTTGAGCGTATTACCGCACCCCGTATAGTCCATGTAATAGCGCGGATCGTCGTTGCGCAGCCGGTAATACGCGCTGTTGTCCAAGCCACGGAAACAAAGTGTCGGGCCCAGCTCATTGCCCTCCGCGGTGTGGTTGTAGACGACGTCCAGGATGACCTCGAGCCCGGCCGAGTGCAGCGTTTTTACCATCGTCTTGAACTCGTTGACCTTGCCCGAAGCCGAATAGCGAGGCTCCGGCGCAAAGAAACCGATCGTGTTGTATCCCCAGTAATTGCGCATGCCGAGCTGCGCGAGCCGGCGTTCGTCGACGAAATACTGCACCGGCATCAGCTCGACGGTGGTGACGCCCAGGCGCCGAAGGTAATCGATCACCGGCGCCGTCGCGAGGCCCGCGTAGGTCCCCCGCAACGAGGGCGGCACATCCGGGTGCTGCATCGTGAACCCGCGCACGTTGAGCTCATAAATCACCATGTCGTGCCAGGGCACGTCCGGCGGCCGGTCGTTGCCCCACGTAAACGCGGGGTCGATCACCTTGCTTTTGGGCATGTCGCTCGCGCTGTCGCGGCGATCGAAGGACAAATCAGCGCGCTTGTGGCCCACCGTATAGCCATATAGCGCGTCGCTCCAGCGCAGCGCGCCGACGATGTTGCGCGCGTACGGATCGAGCAGAAGCTTGTTCGCGTTGAAGCGCAGCCCCTCTTCAGGCCGATAGGGCCCATGCACGCGATAGCCGTACAACATCCCAGGCCGGGCTTCCGGAAGGTAGCAATGGAACACCTGATCGGTGCGAGCGACGAGGGGCACGCGCTGCAACTCGCGACGTCCCGCGGCGTCGAAGATACACAACTCGACGCGCTCGCCAAATTCGCAGAACAAGGCGAAGTTGACTCCCTCGCCGTCCCAATGCGCTCCGCGCGGCTGCGGTCGACCGGGCCACACCTGCGTGATGGGTTTCATCAGCACAGCGCCTCCGTCACAACACGGGCTTGCTGCGGTCGCGTGCGGCCTTTTCCGCGTCGGCGCTCCGCTTGGTCCAATGCTCGAGAAGCTCTGCGGCACGCTTTTGACCGCCGAGGCCGAATGCGAGCGCGAGTCCCAGCGCGACGGCCGCTAAGAGGATCAGAAAGGTTTCCCGGATAATGTCGCCGAGCCCTGCCTGGTCGAGCGCAATCATGGCGGCGAAAGTCACGATGGCATAGGTGACGAGGCGCCCGACGAGAGTGGCCTCGCTGATATGGTGGCTGCTGAGATACCCGGTCAACGCGGTACCGACGAAACGCGCGAAGTAGGCACCGAACACCAGGATCACGATGGCGATCATGACCTTGGGCACGAACAGGACGATGCGCCCGACGAGGTCGGTAACGTAGGCGAGATCGAGGCTGTTGAAGGCAATCATCACCGCGGCGAGGATCACCAGGCAATACACGAGCCCGCCTAGTATGCGAATGGTGTCGATCTCGCTACCACCCAGCCTCAGGACATGATCGATGCCCGCCTTCTCGGTGACCACGTGGAAGTTGATCGCCCGGAGCGCCTTGACCAGCGCAAAGCGGATCGCCCGCGCCGCGAGCCAGCCGACGACAAGGATCAGGATTGCCAGAAGAAGCCTGGGCAGGAACGCGCCGATCAGGTGCAATGATCCGCGAATCGGCTCGAGCAGCATGTTTACGTTGTCCATCGTGTCCTCTCAGTCTATGCACCAACGTGGCAGATCGACCGCCCGAGCTGCGCGGCGCCGCCCCTCAAACTCTGCGCTCCAGAAGTTCCGCGAGGCCGGCGATCGGAATGCGTACCCAGTCCGGCCGATTGTCGACTTCGTACTTGAGCTCGTATACGGCCTTCTGCAGGATGAACAACTCGAGCAATCCGCGCGACGCTTCGTTCGCACCGACCAGCCCTGCCTTCGCCGCGACATCATCGTAGCCCGTTAGGAACGCGGCACTCGCATCGGCGCGCCATGCGCGACCGGCGCTCTCGACGGCCTCGCGCGCGTCGGGGCGTTTGACGATGTAGTCGAACACCGCAGCGTGCATCGCGTAGTCGAAAGAGCGCAGCATGCCAGCCACATCCTTGAGCGCGGATTGCTTTTGCGCTCGCTCTTCGATCGTGCGGCTTGGTTCGCCTTCGAAATCGGTGATGACCCAGTCGTTCTGCACGAGCAAGACCTGCCCCAGGTGATAGTCGTTGTGCAGGCGCGTCTTCACGCCGCGCGCCGGATCGTTTATGTGACCGGCGATGCGGTTGAGCAGGTTTTTTCGCAAGTCGATAAGCCTGTCGGCGTCGGCGCGCGAAGCGTCCGGAAGCGCGTCGCGACGCTCAACGAGACGGTCGAGCACGCGCTCGGCCTCCTGCCGTACGCCCGCCGCCCAGCCCGCGATGTCACCCGCCGCGAGCGGCTCCGGGTCAAATGCAGGATGGCCAGATGGTCGCGCGAATGCCGCGTGAAGTTCGCCAGTTCGCTCACCGAGCATGCGTATCAAGGTCGCGTAGCCGCCATGGGCATCGGGACCGCTCGCCGCGTCGACACCGTGCGCGACGTCCTCGAAATGGCGGCCGAGATAATTTTGCGTATAGTCCCAGCCGCTTCCCTGATTTTCCACGAACCCTTGAATGAGCGCCAGCGTCGCCACGCGACCATCGTCGGCGACGTATTCGACGCTGCCCGCCAGCGGCACGCAATGCGTGAAATGCGCAATGTCCGTAAGGTAACGGCCGATCTCGACTTCCGGATTGACGCCGACCTGCAGGCGACGATAGGCCTTGACGAAAAGGCGATCGCCGAGAAACACGATGGTGTTGCTGCTCGCGGCGTCGGGAATCTTCAGCAACAGCGGCGTGCCTTCGGGTCCTGCCAACTCCGCGAACGCGGACGCGGGCTTGAAATGCAGCACGCCACGATCCGCCTTCTGCTCGGACCCGTTCCCCACCGCCGCCACGAGCGCACGGACGAAGTCCTCATCGCCGAATGCGTCGGCGAGAACCCCCACGTGCCCCTGCTGGCGCACGCGCGCGATAATAAACGGACCGAGCGCGCGCAAGCGCGTCTCATCCTGGTCTTCCCAGGCGAGCGTGAACGGCAGGAAGTAGGTCTGCGTCTCACCACGCGCCTTTTCCACCCGGGAGAGAGTCAGGAGGAAGCTGCGGCCGCCTGCCTTCCATTCGACGTGATCGGCGAGTTCGACGGCCTGGATCGCTTCACCCTTCGCAGCGTACCAGCGCCGACCCGACACGTACGGCGGTAGCACTTCATGCTCGAGTTGACGACGAACCGTTTCCGACAGCTTGATGCGCCACGGCACGACCCGCTCACGGAAGAAGCTCGCCCACCCGTCGAACAGGACCAGCACTGGCAACTCGTCCCGGGCCGGTGCTTCCTCGCGCAACGTTGGCGTGGCCTCGGGCATGGCGAGCCGGAACCAAAAGAACCCGTAGCCATCGAGGCTGAGAAGATAGGGCGCGTCACCGATGGCCGGAAACGTGGTGTGTCCCATGAGCTCGATAGGGACCCGACCCTTGAACCGAACGAGATCGAGCGCGAGCGGCTGCGCGGAGCGCGAAAGGTTCGCGACGCACAGGACCGTCTCGCCGTCGTGCTCCCGCAAATACGCAAGGATCTTGCGATTGCTCGGGCGAAGGAACACAAGCGTGCCGCGGCCGAACGCGACGAAGCCCTTGCGGGTCGCAAGCATGCGTCGCATCCAGTTCAGCAGCGACGACGGGGAAGCCGACTGCGCCTCGACGTTCACCGCCTCGTATCCGTAGATGGCGTCCATGATCGGCTGCATGTACAGACGCTGCGGCTCCGCGCGCGAAAAGCCTGCGTTGCGCTCGGCGCGCCATTGCATCGGCGTACGCACGCCGTCCCGGTCGCCCAGGTAGATGTTGTCGCCCATTCCAATCTCGTCGCCGTAGTAGAGAACCGGCGAGCCCGGCATCGACAGCAGCATGCTGTTCATGAGCTTGATGCGACTCACGTCATTCTCGAGCAGAGGCGCGAGCCTCCTGCGAATCCCCAGGTTGATCCGGGCGCGCTTGTCGGCGGCGTACATGCTGTACATGTAGTCGCGCTCCCGGCTCGTCACCATCTCGAGCGTGAGTTCGTCGTGGTTGCGCAGGAAGATAGCCCATTGGCAGTGTTCGGGAATATCCGGCGTCTGCGCCATGATCTCGGTGATCGGGTGGCGGTCTTCCTGCGCGATGGCCATATACATCCGCGGCATCAGCGGAAAATGATAGGCCATGTGACATTCGTCGTCGTCGCCGAAGTATTCGCGCACGTCCTCCGGCCATTGATTGGCCTCGGCGAGGAGGAGCACATTCGGATACTGCGCGTCGATGAGCTCGCGGATGCGCTTCAGCACGGCGTGCGTCTCGGGCAGATTTTCGTTGTTGGTGCCTTCGCGCTCGACGAGATACGGGATGGCATCGAGCCGAAAGCCGTCAACGCCCATGTCGAGCCAGAAGCGCATCACCCGGAAGATCGCCTTCAGCACCTGCGGGTTGTCGAAGTTGAGGTCGGGCTGGTGGCTGAAGAAGCGGTGCCAGTAGTAGGCCTTGGCTACGTCGTCCCATGCCCAGTTGGACTTCTCGGTGTCGGTGAAGATGATTCGGGTGCCGCTGTACTTGGAAGGATCGTCGCTCCACACATAGTAGTCGCGCTTGGTCGAACCTGCGGGCGCTTGCCGCGCGGCCTGGAACCAGGGATGCTGGTCGGAGGTGTGGTTGACGATCAGTTCAGTGATGACGCGCAGGCCTCGGCGATGCGCCTCGCGGACGAACTGATGGAATTCGGTGCGCGTCCCGTACATCGGGTTGACGTCGGTGTAGTTCGCGACGTCGTAGCCGTCGTCGCGCAGCGGCGAAGGGTAGAAGGGCAGGAGCCAGACCGTGTTGACGCCCAGGTCCTTGACGTAATCGAGCTTCTCTGTCAGCCCCGCGAAGTCGCCGAGCCCGTCGCCATTCGAGTCGTAGAACGCCTTGATGTGCAGCTGGTAGATGATCGCGTCCTTGTACCAATCCGACACCGGGACCGCGGCGGGCGTGACGAGGTCGGGCGCCGCGGCGATGGTCGTGGCAGGATCCCCCAAGGTCACCTCCTAAAGAAAATAATCGAAGTCGTGTTCCGTGCGCAGCGGCTTGCGCACGTGCAGGATGTGCGCGGGCGCCTGCGCCGGATCAAGCAGGACGAAGTTGCGCGGTCCGTTCCAGACGTAATGGGCGTCGCTCAGCAGATCATGGACCTGGAACGGCCGCTCGGGCTCGAGGCCCAGCGCGGCAAGATCGAGCGACACCCACCCGGACTGCGGATGGTGCGGATCGAGATTCACGACGACCAGGATCACGTCCCCGCTCGCAGCATCGACGCGCGCATACGAGATGAGCTCGTCGTTATCGGTCGCAACAAAGGCCAGCTGCCCGCGCTGGAGCGAGGGATGCTCGCGCCGCGCCGCATTCACGCGGGCGATGAATGGCGCGAGGCTGTCCGGCCGGTCGAGATCCCAGCGGCGCAGCTCGTACTTCTCGGAGTTGGCGTATTCCTCTCCACCATGCTCGCGCGGCGCGTATTCGAGGAGCTCGTACGCCGGCCCGTAGATGCCGTAGTTGCCGGCGAGCGTCGCCGCCAGGACCAGACGCGCCATGAACACGGGGCGCCCGCCGACCTGCAAGGACTCCGGAAGGATGTCCGGCGTATTCGGCCAGCAGTTCGGACGAAAGTAGTCGCGGCCCGGCGCAGCCATGAGCTCGGTGAAGTACTCGGTCAATTCCTGCTTCGTGTTGCGCCAGGTGAAATACGTGTACGACTGGGTAAAGCCCAATTTGGCGAGGCGATGCATCACCTTCGGCCGCGTGAAGGCCTCAGCGAGGAATATCACATCGGGGTGTTCCTGCTTGATGCGGGCAATCGCCCACTCCCAGAACGCAAACGGCTTGGTGTGCGGATTGTCGACCCGAAAGATGCGCACGCCCTCGCGCGCCCAGAACGCGAACACGCTCGCCAGTTCCTCCCATAGCGCCTGCCATTGCACTGACTCGAAGTCGAACGGATAGATGTCCTGGTACTTCTTCGGTGGGTTCTCGGCGTACTGGATGCTGCCGTCCGCTCGGTGCCTGAACCACTCCGGGTGCGACTCGACGTAAGGATGGTCCGGCGCGCATTGAAAGGCGATGTCGAGCGCCAGCTCGAGGCCGTGCGACCGCGCGGCTGCCACGAGGCTGCGCACGTCTGTGAGCGTTCCGAGCTGTGGATGGATGGCCTTGTGGCCCCCTTCGCGAGCGCCGATTGCCCAGGGGCTACCGAAGTCGTCTTCACTCGCCAACAGCGTATTGTTCTTGCCTTTGCGCCGCTCGCGCCCGATGGGGTGGATGGGCGGCAGGTACAGGACGTCGAATCCCATCTTCGCCACATACGGGAGGCAGGCCTCGCAGTCGCGCAGAGTGCCGTGGGTATCGGGTGCGCCCATCGAGCGTGGAAAAAGCTCGTACCAACTGGAAAATTGCGCGCGTTCGCGATCGACGACCAGGGGAAACTCGACCGGGTACGTCGACTCGTGGCGGCGGTCTGGGTATTGTGCCGCCAGTATGCCAACCTCTTCGTCCAAGGCGAGGTGGCGCAACACATCCAACTCGGTCGCCTCGCGAAGCTTGCGCGACGCCTCGGTCAGTCGCCGTCGATGCTCGCCTCGTGCCCGCGAAGCGGCCGCTGCCATGAAATCCGCTCCCGTCCGCGCGGCGATGCGAAGGTCGTCGGCGTCAATCCGACGGGCAAAGTCGTGCCGCCACGTCAGAAACGGGTCGACCCAGGCACAAACGCCGTAACGGTAGCGGCCGAGTTCATCGACGGTGAACGTTCCCCGCCAGCGATCGTTGCCGAGCGCCGTCATCGCAGCCTCGCACCACGTTCGGTCGTCCTCGCGGCGGAAGCGGACGCGGCACGCGAGGACATCGTGGCCGTCGGCGAAGCAATCAGCCTCTATTTCCACGACGTCGCCAACGACGCGCTTTACTGCGAACCGACCGTCGTCGACCTGTGGCGTGACGGCCCCGATCACGGCGCGCCGGCGACCGTCGCCCTGCAATGCAGGCACGCTACTGCTCTCCGGATTTTTTTTGGCCATCGTCTTCAGCGTCCGTCGGGAGCAAAGAACATAGTCGCCAGCGGCGGCAGCGTCAGCAGGAGCGAATGGAAGCGGCCGTGTGCGGCCGTCGGCGCCGCATCGACGCCGCCGAAGTTACCCATTCCACTGCCGCCGTACAGCTCGGCATCACTGTTCAGCAATTCGCGCCAGTGTCCGCCCACGGGCACCCCGACCACGTAATTCGTGCGCGGCACCGGCGTGAAGTTGCAGACGACGAGCACGGGTGAGCCGGCCCGCGATTTGCGGAAGAACGTGATGACGCTTGCATCGGCGTCACGCGCATCAACCCATTCAAAGCCCGCGGTCTCGAAATCGACCTTGTGGAGCGCGGGCTGCGCGCGAAGCAACGCATTGAGATCGGATACCCAGCGCTGCACGCCGGCGTTGGCGGGATCGGCGAGCGAAGCCCAGTCGAGTTGTCCCTCGTGGGTCCACTCGCGCAATTGCGCAAACTCGCTCCCCATGAAAAGGAGCTTCTTGCCCGGGTGCCCCCACATGTAGCCGTACATCGTGCGCAAGTTGGCGAACTTCTGCCAGCGATCGCCCGGCATCTTGCCGAAGATCGAGCCCTTCCCGTACACGACTTCGTCGTGCGACAAAGGAAGCACGAAATTCTCGGAGAACGCATACCAGATCGAGAACGTAAGCCGATCGTGGTGATACTTGCGATAGATCGACTCCTGGCGCATGTAGTCCAGCGTGTCGTGCATCCAGCCCATGTTCCATTTCATCCCGAAGCCCAGTCCGCCCACGTACAGCGGGCGCGAGACCATCGGCCACGCGGTCGATTCCTCCGCGATCACCTGCACGTCGGGGTGCTCGCTGTAGGCGAGCTCGTTCAACTGGCGCAGAAACTGGATGGCCCCGAGATTCTCCCGCCCGCCATGGACATTGGGAACCCACTCGCCTTGCTTGCGCCCATAGTCGAGGTACAGCATCGACGCCACTGCGTCGACGCGCAGCCCGTCGATATGGAATTTCGCGAGCCAGAACATCGCACTGGAGATCAGGAAGGCACGCACTTCGTTGCGCTGATAGTTGAAGATCATGCTCTTCCACTCGGGGTGAAAGCCCTGGCGCGGGTCCGCATGCTCGTACAGATGCGTGCCATCGAAGGTGGCCAAGCCATGCGGGTCGTCCGGGAAATGGGACGGCACCCAATCGAGAATCACCCCGACGCCGCGCTGGTGCAGCACGTCGATCAGGTACATGAGGTCCTGCGGCTCGCCATAGCGCGCGGTGGCGGCGAAATAGCCGGTAGTTTGGTAGCCCCACGAGCCGTAGAACGGATGCTCGGTCAATGGCAGGAGCTCGACGTGAGTGAACCCCTGCCCGCTGACGTAATCGGCAAGTTCTTCGGCAATACCACGATAGGTGGGAAGACGTTGCGGGTCTTCTCGCCGCCAAGATCCCAGATGCAGTTCGTAGATGGACATCGGCGCGTCGAGCGCGTTGAACCGACCACGTGCGCCCATCCACTCGTCGTCGCCCCACTCGTAGTCGAGCGTCCAGGCGCGCGAAGCTGTCAGGGGTGGCACTTCCGCGTAGAGCGCGAAGGGATCGGCCTTGTCGAACGTCCGCTTCTGGTCGCTCGCTACGATCCTGAACTTATAGGCCTGGCCGCGGCGTACGGCCTTCGCGCTGCCCTCCCAGATGCCGCTTCCGTCACTTCGGGACGCCAGCGGGTCGACGTCGGGCTTCCACCCGTTCCACTCGCCGATCACCGAGACGCGCGATGCGTTCGGCGCCCAGACACGAAATGTGGCCCCTTCTGCGCCGAGCAGGCACCCCATGACCGCGAACAGCGAGCCGTGCGTGCCTTCCCGAAACAGGTAGACGTCCTGCTCGCCGAGCGCCGCGGAAGCGCTATCGAGTTGCGGGCGCGACTTCTGAATGCCCCTGACTTTCGTTGCGTTGGCTTGTGTCATGTCGCCCCATATCGTGTTGCGAGTGCATGCAAACGCTCATCTGGAGATAGTGACCGGCAAGGCTGCGATAGTTTCGAACCGGACTTGGGGTGGCCGGCGATCGCACCGCGATCGCGAGTGCCGAGATTCAACGAAGTGAGAAGACGGTGACGCGGACCTACGGTGTTGGAGGCGCGACATCCAGCCGCGGATGCGGGTCGGATTTTCGACCAGTACGTTCCAGCGGAACGCCCACCGCCATCGCTGCGATTGCCCGATCGCGATGCGATCTACAGGAACTACCGTCAACCACTGCGGAATGATTACAGGCAGCAAAGAATACAAAGAAATTTGCAACCGCAGTTGCTTCATTGTAGCAGTGCGCGTGCGCACTGTCGACGTGCTAGGGCACCGGCGTTGCCGCGCTGCGTGGAACGTGATCGTCTGCAATAGGAACCAACGTTCGCGCGTGAAGCGATGTAGACTTTCCTGAATCGCGACGGCGCGCGCGCCCCGACGCCACGAAGCACGGAAAGGTTCGCCGTGAACCAGACTGCAGACCTCGCAGACCAGATCAACCAGGTCGCCGCAGCACGCTTGGAGGGCATGCTGCACTCGCTGCCGAGCCTTGGGAGGCGCATTGCTGCTCCTGCTCGCGGGGTGGATTCTCGCGAAGCGGTGACGATGCGAGGCCTGGTGCTGCGTGAGGTCGGCCTGCGGCACTGGCGGCGGGTGGTGGGCAAGGAGATGATCGTCGGCGTGGTCAACGGCTTCGCGGTGGCGGCTACCACCGCGCTGGGCGTTTGCGTCCGGAGTCGCTCGCTGGGCCTCGTGCTCGTGTGCGCATTGGCAATGGTGATATCGATGATCGCCGCGGGCCTCGCTGGCGCATTGACGCCGATGCTCTTGCGCCGATTCGGCCAGGATCCCGCGACGTCATCCTCAATCATCCTCAACACGGTCACCGACGTAGTCGGCTTCTTCTCCTTTCTCGGCATCGCCACGCTGCTTTCGCCCCTGCTCGAGTCGTCCGCCGCAGGCTGACGGCGCGAAGCGCTCAGATTACTGGAGCTAGTGTAGTGCTTCGTAATTAATGCAACCATTCATGATCTGGCGACTCCAAGGTGTATACGATGCACTTTGGAGGCGGCGATGCGAAAGGCAAGTGTCATTGAATTGGACGAGGCGCAGCGGGACAAGCTGGTGAAGCTGGCGCATTCGAATACGACGGAAGTGCGTTTGGCGCGCCGCGCCAGCATCGTGCTGCTGGCAGCCGACGGGCTGGACAATTACCGGATTGGCGAGATGCTCGGGGTTGGCCGCATCCAAGCGGGACGCTGGCGTGAGCGCTACGCCGCTGGCGGATTGCAAGCCATCGAACAGGACTTGCCGCGCGGTGGGCGCAAGCCCAAGATCGATCCGGTCGAGATTGTGCGGTTGACGACGCAGACCAAGCCGGAGGGTGGGACCCAATGGAGCACGCGGACGCTGGCGGCAGTGGCCGGCGTGAGCGACACCACGATTCAGCGCATTTGGTCGGCGCGCGGCTTGAAGCCGCACCGGGTCAAGCGCTTCAAGGTGTCGCGCGATCCCAAGTTCGTCGAGAAGCTGGAAGACATCGTCGGTCTGTACATGTCGCCGCCCGAACACGCGTTGGTGCTGTGTTGCGACGAGAAAAGCCAAGTGCAGGCGCTCGATCGCACCCAGCCGGGCCTGCCGCTGAAGCCTGGCCGTGCCGCCACCATGACGCACGACTACAAGCGCAACGGCACCACCACGCTATTTGCGGCAATGAGTACCCTCGACGGCACCATCATCTCGCGCTGCGAGCAGCGTCATCGTCATGTCGAGTGGCTCGACTTCCTGCGCCAGATCAACCGTGAAACGCCGCAAGACAAGTCCCTTCATCTGATCTGCGACAACTACGCCAC
>JBBQEY010000014.1:0-27345 GCA_038321425.1 Burkholderiales bacterium
GTTGATCCAATAGTCGGAGAAGAGACCCACCAGCGGATTGGTGTCGCCTGCGGTGCCGGAACGTACGCCGTTGGCGCCGAAGAGATGCATCTCGTAACTGGAGATCGAACCGGTGTTGATGAAGGTGCTGGCGGCGTTCGAGACTTCAAAGTCGCCGGGAAATGTGCCGATATCAAAACCGGCCACCAAACTGCCGTTGCCAACGTTAAACAGGCGGTTGACCGTGGTACCCGCAACGCCGTTGACCGTAGCCGTCGTGGCTGTGGCGCGCAATCCGGCCAGTGCGTACGTATAGTTCCCGAAAATGTTGCCGGTATTGACAATGTCGCCGCCCGCCAGGAGGACGTATTGCGCCGGCGTATTGACCGTCAGGCTGCCGTTGATGGCGCCGTTGATCGTCACCGTCGACTGGCCCGTCGTCACGTCGATGTACATGGCGGCGGTCGAGTTATTGCCGACGAAATCGTTCTTGGCCGTGGCGTTGTTCATGTTGGCGCCGATCAGGCCGACACCGCTCGGCGCGGCGATACGGCCGCCGGCACCCAGCACGATGCCGTTGCCGTTGGCGATGAACATCGCGGGAGCGAAGCCGCACGCGACGCAATTGGGGAACGGCGCCGATGTGGATTCAAGCGAACCGAAGATCTGCGAGGCATTGCCGCTGGCGTCGATGTTGAGGACTGCCGAGTTAGCACTGATTGCGCCGAACTGCAGCTTGCCCGAGGCGCCGATGTTGAAGCCGAGCGGGTTGGTGGCGTCGGCCGGTGCGCCGGTGCCGCCCCAGGTGATGACGACCTTGCCGTCGATGCCGATGCCGTTGTTGGTGGCGACGTTACCGAGGTTGACGATCGGCGCACCAACGGTGCCGAAGGTGGTGCCGGTCGAGCCAAGGCTGACCTGCGTGACGGTACCGCCACCGGGCAGCTGGTTCGGCGTGGGTGCTGCAAACGCGCTGGCTGCCGTCAGGGCCACGGAGACCGCGGCAACGATGGGCTTGATCGAGAAAGTATTGTTCACCACGGTATTCATTGTCTTGTTTCTCCCATGCATGTTGGTCGAACGCACATTACGAAATTTGTATCACCGAAGATCAGCCATTCTGCGTTTTGGTACTGGCATGCCGGATTTCGTCTAGGCGGCACGTCAAAGCGTGGAAACTGGAGGCGGACCGGGAAAACGGCTGAACATGATCTCGGACGAAGCCTTGCTAGGACTTTAGCCGTGCGCGGACGCCTGCCGCAAGTTTTGGACGCAGTTGTGGGAAATGCAGAAATCCGCTGTGGTTTTCATACAACAAGGGCGGCGGTGCAGACCGGAGGGCTGCGCCGGGAATACATGCCTGCAGCCTCGGACGCAGCGAGTTTAGCTGCATCAGACTGTCGCCAAACCCCGACTATTGCACGATCGTCTAAAACGACTGGTTGAGCGTAAAGTACAAATTCGCCTTGGCGAGGCTGTCCAGCGTCTTTTCATCAAGATTTCTCGATGTCACGGGCCATGCGTAAGCCAGCGTCAGGCTGGTGCCGAAGCTGGTGTTGCCGGAAACACTCAGGCCCGCATCGGCCAGGCCGCGGGTGGTGGGCGTCAGGGCCGGCGTGAAGTGCGATCGCGCGACGCCGCCCTCGAAGAAGGCGCTGCCGGTGAACGTAAATCCGCTGTAGGCCCACGGTGGCGAGAAGGCGGAGAGACGCAGCAGCACGCCCGAATCGCCCACCAGCACGGCCGGCACATAGGCCGTCAGGTTGCCGAAGCCGCCCAGCACCCATTGCTGGTTCTGCGGGACGGTGGCGTCGGCATATTGGCCGGAAATGGACAGGCTGGCGGTGAAGCCAGCCGGAAGTGTCTGGGAATGGCTCAGCGTGGCCTGCACCAGCCCGAAGCGGGGGTCGGGGACGCCGTCGGTCTGGGGCACGAACGTACCTCCGCGAGCCGAAGTTCCCTTCTGCAGCGTCACGCCCAGATTGGTCGAGGCATTGAGCCCGAACAGGGCAAAGGTCTTGTTGACACTGGTCCCCAATGACAGCACGTCATAGTGCTGATCGGTAATCGTGAAGCCGCCGTCGAAGACCGTGACGACGTTGTCGGTATGCGAGAACCCCTGGGTGAATAGCCAGCGGGTGCTTTCGTCGGCGAACGCGAGCTGCGTGCCGCTGATGCCTACGGTCATGATGTCGCCCTCGGGGTAGAGGGGGGCGGCGCTCTCGCCGATCCGGTAGGTGGTGGAGGTATTGGAGAAGCCATAGAGGCCCCACGGCGAGATGATCGTGGCGCCAAAGCCCCCGTTGCGATAGGAGGCTCCAGCGGTATCGGAGGACAGCCCGGGAATGCCCTGCGCATAGTTCGCCGTCAATTCGAGCCCGCCGCCCGGCCGCCACGCGCCATTGGCCGACACGAGATAACGACTCGAGAAGCGGCTGCCGAGGTTGCCGAACCCGAGGCCCGCGTTCCAGGACTTGGCGCCTTCGATCGGTTCTTCGACGACGGTCATTTTCGTGCCGCCGAACTGCGAGCCGGCGGCAAAATTGACCTTGGGGCGCATGCCCTGCCGCGCCGCAAAGCCTTCGGCCAGTGTGGACTTGCGGATCACCACGCTGCGGGTCAGGTCCTCGCGCCCTTCCATGCCCGCATAGAACGGGGCCAATTCCGGCGCGAAGTCGGTTTCCGAAATCTTGCCGTGGATCACGCGCAGCGTGACGTCCTGGCCGCTGACCTCGCCGCGCAGTGCAGTCAGGAAGAAGCCAACGCGCTGGAACTCGGCGTTGATGCCGTCGATGGCCTCCCGCGGCGTGGTCGCGCGCTGCACGGCCGCGACGATGATGTCCGGGTGGAGCAACGTGTTGCCCGTAATGGTGTAGTTAAAGCCGTTGCTGGTCGTGGTGATTGGCGCGGCCGTTTCAGCCGGGGCAACGATGGCGGCCACCGGAGCGGCATCGGGAGGAGGCAGCGGAACGTCAGTGGCCATTGCGAATCAATCCTTCAACGGGGCAGAACCACGCCCTTGCAGTGCGTTTGCGTAGTGACGTAAGCGGCTGCCACGACGAAAAGGGCGGACAGCCATGGTTTCAGCAGCCGATGCGGTCGATGTCGCGCCGGGCGGCATGCGACGACGGCGTGAAACCGCACCGATTCAACCGGTTGCGATCACGGCTCCGGGCTGGATGACCTGAGGTGGAGGACGCGCGTGCGGCAGATCGGGGGCCAAATTGTATCACTCCGGGTTGGGGTTAGCGCCGGTTAGGACAAGCCCCGCGGGTGCAAGTTGCATGCGGCCGGACCTCGCAGGCCAATGGCACTGGTTCACCGCTTGCGCTCGATCCGGCGCAACAGGAATCGGCCGAGGCCTCCCTCGCGCACGCGCTTCAGCACCCCGTGCGCCTCGTGCAACTCCCGGTCCTTGCGCTCGACGGTCGTCCGCAGGTCCTCCGCGAACGTGATGGCCACCGTATGTGCCCGCTCGAGGCTCGCGGCATGGGCCGTTGCCTCGTCCAGGCTGGCGCGCGCCCACGCGAGTTCGCCTTCCAGACGCGGTACGGTGTCGGCGGTCCGCTCGACCGTTCCCGCGTAGCCGAGCAGAGGTGAGGCGTGCTGCAGACCGGTAAACAACGCGTCGATGCGGGTGCTGCACGCATCGATCGTGGTTTCGTCGCGGGCCAGCGCAAGCGCAAGCGCCCACGCCTCAGCCACGGACGGCGGCAGCCGTGCATCGATCCGGTCCGTCGGGGCATGTTCGGCATGCCGCAGTTCCGGCGCCAGAAATTCATCGATGAAGTGCGTCGCCTCGGCCGCGGCGTTGCCTGCGGGCGCTACCTGCAACGCGCTGCGCATCCTTTCCAGCTCATGTCGCGGCGCCGCCAGCATCCGGTCGTAGTCCACGACCACCAGCGGCCGCCCCCTCGCGTAATGAAGCGCGCAGACCAGATGCGCCAGCCACAGCCAGCCGCTGCGCCTCGCGTCGAGGCCATCGCGCGCCGTCAGCGAGGCCACCACGGAGTGCGGATGGCGGATGGCCACGACATAGTGGTCGGCCACGCGGGCGTGCGCGAACTGCCGTTGCCAGAAGGGAAGCAGCCGCGGGATCCGCGGATCCTTGCAGCCATAGGCGCCCGTGGGGGCGAGGCGCGCATCGAGGAATGCCGCCGCGGCAGCGGCCTGCGCCGCGAATACCGGCATCGTCCAATCGACATCATCGAGCAGCGCAACACTCTTCCAGTCCGCCCCGCACGCATCGAGCAAACCATCATCGATTTGCACGAGGTCGAGGTCTTCGAAGAAACCGCGCGCATTCATCCGCACGTCGGCGGACATGAGGCGCGGGCCGAGATCGATGCCCAGTGCCTGCAACGCCCGCGCCACGACGCTGGTGCCGGCGCGGTGCATGCCGGCGACGATGTGGATGTGGCGCCCTGCGGCGGCGGGGTCAGCGGGGGACATCGGCTTCTTCCGTCACGAGTGTTGCGTCCACGACGAAGTCGACATAGCCCGATTGCTTGCGTTCCGCGTCGGTGGCGACGCGGAACGCGACCGCGTCGACGAGGCGATGCAAGTAGGTGTCCGTGCCTCCGACTTCGCCCATGAGACCGGTGTTGACGAAGTACATGCCGGGGAAGAGGTTGCAGGTGAAGTCGAAACGCACGGTCACACGGGCGCCAGGCGCGAACTCGCCCTCCAGCACGCCGGCATCGGGACAGGTGCCGCCGCCAAGCTCCACGCCCGTCGTCGTCTTGATCATCATGCCGAAGCGTACGCGGCGCGCCGACGCATCGAAATCGACCGTATAGCGCACGGCGTAGCGGTCGCCGCGCACCAGCACGTTGACGTCACGCCCGTCCGGCGTGGTGATGCGGGGCATGCCGATGCGGGCACCGTGCGTTGCATACTCCACCATGCTCGCCGAGCGCAGTCCCAGGTCAAGCGTGGCGATACCGGCGGTCAGACTTGCGGGCTCCAGATCCTGTGCATCGGGATTAGCCGCGGCATCCACGCCAACGTCTCGCGTCGACGCAGAACCGCCGTCGCGCAGCCGGTGCCGCAATCGCGTTGCCGCATCCGGCGTGGCATAGAGCAGTCGCTGGTACTCGGGGACAACGCGATTCGGCGTGTCTTCGAGCAGCACTTCGCCGGCGTCCAGCAGCATCGCGGTATCGCACAACTCCAGGACCTGCTGCGGCGAGTGGCTGACGAACAGGATCGCCGCGCCATCGTCGCGGATCTTCTCGATGCGGGCAAAGCACTTTCGCTGGAACGCCTCGTCTCCCACAGCCAGCGCCTCGTCGACGATCAGGATGCGCGGCGCCACGGCGGTGGCGACCGCAAACGCAAGGCGGAGCTGCATGCCGCTCGAATAGGTCTTGACCGGGCGGTCGACGAACTCGCCGATGTCGGCAAACGCAAGGATGTCCGGCAGCAGCTCTCGCATCTCGGCCTGGCTCAGGCCGAGGATGGCGCCATTGAGGAAGACATTCTCGCGGCCGCTGAACTCGGGATCGAAGCCGCTGCCGAGCTCAAGCAGCGCGGACACTCGGCCAGGGGCTTCAACCTCCCCCGTCGTGGGCGAAAGCGTGCCGGCCACCAGCTGCAGCAACGTGGACTTGCCGGAGCCATTGCGGCCGACGATCCCCAGCACACGGCCGGGCGCCAGCGCAAAACTCACGTCGCGCAAGGCCCAGAACTCGCGGAAGAACTGCCGCCGCCCGCGCCAGAGCGTCTGCTTCAGGCGATCGGCCGGCCGCTCGTAGATCTCGAAGCGCTTCGACAGGGACGAAACGCGCAGGGCAGGAGAAGCCATCGGGGACCGGTTGCGTGGGTGCGGCGGGCCCCGGCATCCGGGGCATGCGTCGCAGGTTTGCCGCAGGATTATAGACGTCTGCTCGTGGGATGACGGGCCTAGCGTCACCCACTTGGCGTCCTCCCTTGTCCGCAAGGAACATGACGGCAGGGAAACGGTAAAATGAAGCGCCGTGGATGACCGTGGCGTCCGCATGGCGCCGATCCTGGGGCGCCCCCTTCTGCCGGTTCGGCAGCACTCTGCTCGACACGGAACCGTTCCTCTCATGCCGCACGCACGTTCCCGACCCCCCCCCCGCGCATGATGCGGCCCGCCCACCTCCGTGCCGGGTTCCGCGTGTTGCGCCGCCATCTGCGTTTTGCAGGCGGCAATCCGCGCAAGCTGCTCTGGGTGGTGCGTCGCGCGGTTAGCCTGGCGCGTGAAGGTGCCATCGGCGGCGTCCTCGAACGCCACGTCGCCGAGGATGGTCACTATGCGGACTATGCGCAATGGTGCGCGATGCATGAACCCTCGCCTGATGGCTACGCGGCACGCCTCCATGCGTTGCGCCAACGGCCGCTGGTATCGATCCTGTTGCCGGTCTGGAATCCGCCGGTGGCTTTCCTGGCCGCGGCCCTCGCCTCGGTTCAAGCCCAGTGCTACGGTGATTGGGAGCTCTGCATCGTCGACGACGCGTCGACCGATCCCGCCGTCTGCGCGTGTCTCGACGCGGCAACGGCGGATCCGCGCATCCGCATGATCCGCCGCACGGCCAATGGCGGCATTGCGGCGGCGACCAACGACGCATTAGGTATTGCCAAGGGCACGTATTGCGCACTGCTGGACCACGACGACACGCTGGCACCGGACGCCTTGCTGACCGTCGTGGAAGCCATTGTCCGCACCCCCGACGCCGCAATGCTTTTCTGCGACGAGGACAAGCTGGACGCGCAGGGCCAGCGCACGTTGCCGTTCTTCAAGCCCGCGTGGGACGACGAATGGATCCGCACCACGAATTGCGTGCTGCATTTCATGGTGGTGCGCACCGACATGCTGCGCACGCTGGGTGGCCTCGCCACCGGTGTGGACGGCGCGCAGGACTGGGACCTGGTGCTGCGCATCGCCGAGCACGCCGGGCGCGGGCGCATCGTGCGCATCCCGCGGGTCCTGTATCACTGGCGCGAACTCCCAGGTTCCACCGCGGCGGCCGGCTTCGAAAAGCCGCAGCTTGCCGCCGCGCAGCGTCGCGTGCTGGCCGACAGCATCGCCCGCCGCGGCGACGGCGGCGAAGCGATCGCCGGGACGTCGGGCTGGCGCATCGTGTATCCGTTGCCTGATCCCGCCCCGCTGGTGTCGATCGTGATTCCGACGCGCGATCGCGTCGCGTTGCTGCGCGCGTGCATCGACTCGGTCCGCGCGCGGACCGAGTATCCCGCCTACGAATTCGTCATCGTCGACAACGATTCACGCGATCCCGAGGCCTGCGCCTACCTGGCCACGTTGGCCGCCGAGGGCACCGCGCGGGTGGTATCGTGGCCGCATCCGTTCAATTATGCGGCGCAGTGCAACCTGGGCGTGCGCGAGGCGCGCGGAACGGTGATCGCACTGATGAACAACGACATCGAGGCCACCGACGGCGGCTGGTTGCGCGAACTGGTCAGCCTGGCCGTGCGGCCGCAGACGGGGCTGGCCGGTGCCACGCTGTACTACCCGGACGGCACGCTGCAGCATGCCGGCGTCATCCTCGGCATGAATGGCGTGGGTGACAGGCCGTGGATCGGCACGCGTCGTGGCTTCGGCGGGCCCTACGGCCGCGCGCGCGCCGTCCGTGAGGTCAGCGCGATGATCACCGCCTGCGCGGTCGTCATGCGCGACCGCTATCTGCAAGTAGGCGGCATGGACGAAGCCCTGGCCATTTCCTGCAACGACCTCGACCTTTGCCTGCGACTGACGGCCGCCGGATGGCATCACGTGGTGTCCCCGCATGCAGAACTGGTGCACCACGAGTCCGCATCGCGCGGCTATGCAGACGACCCGGCCAATGCAAGGCTGTCGAGCGACGAGGAAACCCGCTTTGCGGTGGTATGGTCGCGCGAACTCGCGGACGACCCGCTCTATAACCCCAACCTGTCGTTGCATGGTCCCGCCTACGCTCTTGCGCGGCCCCCGCGAACGGCTTCGGCATGAATACGCAGGCTCGCCACGCGGTCGGCCCGGCGGCGTTCTTCGGCAGCGTGATCGAGAACGGCAGCCTGCTGTGGCAATTTTCGCGGCGCGAGATCGCCGGACGGTACCGCGGCTCGCTGATCGGCTTCGGCTGGGCGGTGATCAATCCGCTGCTGCTGCTCGCGATCTATACGTTCGTATTCAGCATCGTGTTCCAGATCCGCTGGGACGGCCCGGTGAGCGACCGCACCGGCTTCGCGCTGGTGGTGTATGCCGGGATGATCGTGCATGGCTTCTTCGCCGAATGCATCACCCGCGCGCCCGCGCTGGTGGTGGACCATCGCAATCTCGTGAAGAAGGTGGTGTTTCCATTGCAGGTGCTGCCGTGGACGGTGCTGCTGGTGGCGGCGTTCCACTTTGCCATCGGAGTCTTCATCCTGGTCCTGGCCACGCTGCTGAAGACCGGCGCGATCCCGTCCAGTATCGTCAGCCTGCCGGTGATCGTCGCACCCCTCGCGTTGCTGGCTCTGGGGTGCGTGTACGGCTTTGCCGCGCTGGGCGTGTACCTGCGCGACCTCTCACAGGTGGTCGGTTTCATTGCATTGACGCTGCTGTTCCTGAGCCCCGTGTTCTATCCCCCATCGGCGGTGCCCGATGCGTGGCGCTTCGTCATCGCGTTCAATCCGATTGCCACGTTCATCGACATGACGCGGGGTGCACTGCTCTTCGACACCTGGCCTGCGCCGGGCCCGTTGCTGGCGATGTGGGTGCTGGGTGTGGCGGTGGCCTGGGTCGGGTTCTACGGATTTCAGCGCTCGCGCAAGGGCTTCGCCGATGTGCTGTGAGACGCGGCCTTGATGCCCATGCCGACGATTCCCGGACGTGGTGCGCCACCATCGCGACACGACCCGACCCAGTCGGATTCGATGCGCTCCGCGATGTCGCCGGCAGCGCTGTTTTCCCCCGAAGCTGCGTACCTGGCATTCGTGCTGTTCCTGCTGTCGGCAGACCTGCTGTTCTTCAAGTTCGTCGGCGTGAAGATCAAGTTCGGCTACTTTGCCGTGATCGGGCTGTGGGCGTTTGCGCCACGCCCGATGCTCGCCACGCTGCAGGACAGCGCCGCCGCGCTACCGCGATGGTCGGCGCTGGTACTGCTGCCGCTTGCCGTGTCCGTGGCAACATCCACCAGCGTGCGCGATTCGCTGCTGTGGTGCGCGTGGCTGGCGTTCGACATGTTCACGATTGCAACCGTATATGCCTTCCTGGTGGCGCGCCGGTTTCCCGTGGGCGTCGTGCAGGCTTCCGTTGCGGGCGCGGTGGCGCTGATCGCAGTGTTCGGACTGATCCAGTTCATCGCGCTCTACGGCTTCTCGCACGTGATCTTCTCGCCGCAACGGCATTTCGACACATGGCGGATCAACGGGCTGGCCGGCTGGCCGCACTTCCTCAACATCTTTTCGTTCCTTCTGCTGCCGATGCTGCTGATCCGCGAACGGATGTCGTGGCCGGTGCGGATTGCCATCGTGCTGCTGCTGATCGTCCTTGTGCATTCGACCGCCAAGACAGGCTGGGTGCTGTTCGTGGTGCTCGGCGTGATGATCTTCGCGTTGCGCCGCGCGCTTTTCATTCGTCACTACGCGTTGTTCCTGGTGCCGGTGACGGCGCTGGTGCTGCTTATTCCCATGCCATCGTCGTCGCCCGGGGCGCCGGTCCTCTACACCCCGGAGAAGGTGGCCAGGTTCGCGGCAGACCTTGATATCACCGACAAGTCCACGTCCGGCACCGATCGCGTGCTGATCAGCCAAATGGGGCTCGCGGTCTGGGGCCGGCATCCGTGGTTCGGCGTCGGCCCGCGGGCCTACGACGAGTACGTATTCAGCCGCTTCGATGCCGAAATGACGGGCACCAGCAAGTTTGACGCGTTCGGATCCGTCATTGCGAAAAACGAGAACATCTGGGTCGAACTACTGGCGGAGAACGGGCTGCTGTTCACGTTGGGCTTTCTTGCGTTGCTGCTGCGCGCGTTATGGGTGCCGCGGTGGGCGTTCGTCAATCCGTTGCATCTCGGCGCGTGGATGGCTCTGGTGTTGTACTTCGGTATCAGCGGCCAGGTGTCTCAAAACGGACTGCTGACACTGGCTTACGCGGTATTCGGGATCTACTTCTATGCCCGCGGGATGGGCTCGCCACCGGGGCCGGTCACACGCATTCACAGCGGCGACGGAGACCTTCGTCCATGACCCGCATCCTCGGCCTCTCGGCGTTCTATCACGACAGTGCGGCGGCGCTGATCGAGGATGGCCGCATCGTGGCCGCCGCGCAGGAAGAGCGCTTCAGCCGGAAGAAGCATGACGCGCGGTTCCCCCGCCACGCCACCCGCTTTTGCCTCGACACCGCGGGCATTGGCCTGGCCGATGTCGATCACGTGGTGTTCTACGACAAGCCACTGCTAAAGTTCGAGCGCCTGCTTGAAACCTATCTCGCGTACAGCCCGCGCGGCATTACATCGTTCATGCAGGCCATGCCCGTCTGGCTCAAGGAAAAGCTCTATCTGAAGCGCCTGTTGCGCATGGAGCTCGGCGCGATGCCTGGCGGGTCCGCGAAGTTGCCGCCCCTGCTTTTCACCGAACATCACCAGGCCCATGCCGCAGCGGCGTTCTATCCCAGCCCCTTCGACGAGGCAGCCGTCATCTGCCTCGACGGCGTCGGCGAATGGGCCACCACGTCGGTGTGGACTGGCACGCGCGAAGGCCTGAAACCTGCGTGGGAATTGCGGTTCCCGCATTCGCTCGGGCTCCTGTATTCCGCGTTCACCTACTACTGCGGTTTCAAGGTCAACTCGGGCGAGTACAAGCTGATGGGGTTGGCCCCCTATGGCGAGCCGCGCTACGTGGCGCTGATCCAGGATCACCTTCTCGACCTGAAGGACGACGGCACGTTCCGGCTCGACATGAAGTACTTCGACTTTGCCACGGGGCTCACAATGACCAACGCGCACTTCGATGCGTTGCTGGGCGGCGCGCCACGGCGCGCGGAGTCGCCGCTCGAGCAGCGGCACATGGACCTCGCGCGTTCGATCCAGCAGGTGACGGAGGAAGTCGTACTGCGGATCGCCCGGACGGTGGCGCGGGAGACCGGCATGCGCAACCTCTGCATGGGTGGCGGCGTGGCCTTGAACTGCGTGGCCAACGGCCGCCTGTTGCGCGAAGGGCCGTTCGAGCGCATCTGGGTACAACCTGCGGCTGGCGATGCGGGCAGCGCGCTCGGTGCTGCGTTGTGCGCGTGGCACGATCACTTGCGCGCGCCGCGTACCGTGCACCGGACCGATGCGATGCAGGGTTCCTATCTCGGCCCAGAATATTCGGCAACGGAGATCAGGACGAGGCTGGCGTCTGCGGGCGCGGTATTCACCGAAGTGGACGATGTAACGCTGTACGCGGATACGGCGCGCGCGCTTGGTATGGGCGAGGTAGTGGCCTGGTTCCAGGGGCGCATGGAGTTTGGACCGCGCGCGCTCGGCAACCGGTCGATCCTGGGCGACCCGCGCAACCCCGGCATGCAGCGGACGATGAATCTCAAGATCAAATACCGCGAATCGTTCCGGCCGTTCGCGCCTGCGGTGATGCGCGAACGCGTCCATGAGTACTTCGAACTCGACGCCGACAGCCCATATATGCTTCTGGTGGCCCCCGTGCAACCGGCGCTGCGCCTGGCCGATGCCGCACAACAGCCGAAGTTCGGCATCGACAAGCTGATGCAGCGTCGCTCCACGCTGCCGGCCGTCACTCACGTCGACTACTCGGCGCGCGTGCAGACGGTCACGCGTGAGGACAACGCGCGGTTCTATACGTTGCTCGAGGCCTTCCATGTCGAAACTGGTTGCGCGGTGTTGATCAACACGTCGTTCAACGTGCGCGGCGAGCCGATCGTCTGTACGCCGGAGGATGCCTACCGCTGCTTCATGCGTACGGAAATCGACCGGCTGGTGGTGGGCAACTGCGTGATGCGGAAGTCCGTGCAGCCGCCCGTGGCGAAAGATGAGCGTTGGCAGCAGGAGTTCGAACTTGACTGAGACCGCACCGCCGCTCACCGATCGCGAGCTGCGCTGGTTCGGCGCGATACTCGCCGTCGCCTTCGTCGCGATGTTCTGCCTGCTGCTGCCCTGGCTCTACAGCCGGCCCATGCCATGGTGGCCACTGGGCATCGCAGCCATTCTTCTGCTGCTCGCCGCCACGTGGCCGCAGTCGCTCGCCCCCGTACACCGCGGCTGGATGCGCGTTGGCAACGTGCTGGGGTGGATCAACACGCGACTACTGCTGGGCGCAGTGTTCTTCCTGCTGGTCGTGCCACTGGGCGCGCTGTTGCGGATGCTGGGACGGCACGGCATCGCCCGGGGGCGCGATGCAAGTGCCGCCAGCTATCGCGTGCCTGTCACCGCGAAGGATCCCGTGAAGGACCTGACGCGCCCGTTCTGACGGCCACGGCAACCGCGATTCAGAAAATGGTATAGATGAATGGCGCCAGCACAGAGCCTTGGGCAAACACCAGCAACCCGCCGAAGAGGATCAGGACGAAGATGAGCG
The DNA here is from genome assembly GCA_038321425.1 of Burkholderiales bacterium. Lineage (GTDB taxonomy): Bacteria > Pseudomonadota > Gammaproteobacteria > Burkholderiales > Casimicrobiaceae > VBCG01. The sequence continues at coordinate 12,514 of JBBQEY010000014.1, forward strand.
GCGCCAGCCAGAATTTTCTGCGAGCGCGCATGTACGCCCATAAGTCGGAGAACAAGTCGAACATGACGTACGCCGTGGCGAGTGCCGAACAAGCCGACACGATACACGACCGGCCGACCACGACCGGAATGGGCCCTGGCGCCGGTGAGGACGCATGAGCCCGCCGGGCCGCCCCAAGGGCGAACAGCCCCGCAGCCCGGCAGCGTGGAAGGAATTCGATTGACCGTCATGCGCAACGCGATTCGCCTGATCGTGATCAATGTCGTCGTACTGGCCGTGCTGGCCGAACTGGCTTCACTCGGTTGGTACTTCTTCTTGCACGGCACGCTCTACTACACGCGCCCGCCGGCACCGGTCCCGGCCATTGCCACCCAGCCGCCGCCACTCACCACTTTCCGAATTGCGCCCTACTTCGGCTTCATGCGCGCGCCAGGACTTCCGCTGAGAGACGCTGTCACGGCCGAGCGCCTGGCGGACCTGGCCGCGCCGGAGCGCGCACCTGCGTGGACGACGGTTGCCACGAACAACTACGGCTTTCTGTCACCGCATGACTTTCCGTTTGCCGCGCCAGGTAACAACCCCTTCATCGTCGGCGTGTTCGGCGGGTCGGTCGCGCAGTGGTTCGCCCTGCAGGGCGCGGCCACCCTTGCGCGCGAACTTCGCGGCTTTCCGGCGATGCGCGATCGCGAAATCGTCGTGCTCAACTTTGCCACCGGCGGGTACAAGCAGCCGCAGCAACTCCTCGTACTCAATTACTTCATGGCACTGGGCCAGGGCTTCGATTTCGTGGTCAATCTCGACGGCTTCAACGAAATCGCGTTGGCGCGGCACAACATCGCGGCGGGTATAGCCGTCGGCATGCCGAGCATTGAACACATGGGGCCACTCGCTCGGCTTGCGCCGCTGGCGCTGGACGTCGACGGCACAGATGCCGTCGCAGAACTCGCTCGGCTGAAACGCCAGTCGGCAGAACTGGCATCGTCCGCGACACGCCAGCCACTGGCACTCGGATACGTGATCGACACCTTGCGGCTGCGGCGGGCGACCTACGCCGTCGCCCAAATCACCGCGCAACTTGCGGGAGCACCACCCACGGCCGCACACTCGCTGGTCGCGTTGACCCCCGCTGCCCCCGCCTCGGGGTCAGGCGATGCCGCAGTCGCGCTGTGGAGTGCCTCGTCGCGCCAGATGCATGACCTGTTGCGCTCGCGCGGCATCCCGTTCCTGCAGGTCGTGCAGCCGAACCAGTATTTTGGCGGCCATCGGTTCGGCGTTGCGGAAGCGGCTCGCGCCGTGCGTGAGGACTCACCCTACCGCGTGCATGTCCAGGCGGGGTATCCACTAATGCTGGCGGCGCTGCCTGCGCTTCGTGCCGGTGGCCTCGTCGTGCTCGACGCCACAGCGCTTTTCGATGCCGAGCCCGCAGCGGTCTACGCCGATGATTGCTGCCACCTCAACCAATACGGCAACGATCTGCTGGCCCGCGCCGTTGTCAACGCCATGACCGCCGTGCTCGAGCGTGCGTCGCGGACGCCGGCCCTGGCGCGCTGACGGGCGGATGCCGTGCGCCGCCTGGTGATCGACGCGCGCCTTGCGGGCCACTCCGGCATCGGCGTCTACCTCGCCCAATTGTTGCCACGCGTGGTGCCGCGACTATCGAACTGGCAGCCGTTGGTGCTGGCGCGCGCTGCACAGCGGGAAGCGATCGCAGCGACGCTGCCGCCATCCATCGAGACCGTTACCTGGGATGTGCCGCCGCTATCGGCGCGGTGCCTCGTCAGCGCACCGCCGCGCGTCACGGCCGACGATCTTCTGTGGACGCCGCACTTCAACGTTCCGTTGCGCTCGACCGTGCCGCTGGCCGTGACCTTCCACGATCTCCTTCCGCTGACCGCGCCGGCACTGGCCGGCACTGGCCGCGCGGTGCCCGTGCGTTGGTGGGTGCGGGCCATTCGCGCGCGCGCGCGCGCCGTCCTGTGCGTGTCCGAGTTCACGCGGGGCGAGGCGGTGCGTTTCGGGGCGTGCACGCGCGACGAGGCCACGGTGACGCCGCTGGGCGTGGACCCGGCGTGGTTCACCACGCCTCGCGCCGACGCTGCGGTACCACACGATCCGCCGACGATCATCTACGTCGGTCTGCTCAAGCCGCACAAGAATGTGACCCGCTTGCTGCAGGCCTTCGCGCAGGTGTGCCAAGACATCCCGCACCGGCTGGTACTGGTCGCGCATCATGCGCGTGTGCGCAACGTCGACCACGAGGCGCTCGCGCTGATCGCGCAACTGTCCAGTCGCGTCGAACTGATCGACGACCTGGCGCAGGATGACCTGGTCGCGCGGGTTCGCTCCGCCGCGTTCGCCGTGCTGCCATCGCTGCACGAAGGCTTCGGGTTGCCGGCACTCGAAGCCATGGCGGCAGGTACGCCAGTGCTCGCGGGGCGCGCTGGCGCGCTCCCCGAAGTGTGTGGCGATACCGTGCTCTATTGCGACCCGTTGTCCACGACATCCATCGCCAACGGGCTGGTGCAGCTTGGGACGGATGCGTCTTTGCGTGCACGTCTGGCTGCCGCGGGCCGCGCACGCGCCGCGATGTTTTCGTGGGACACCTGCGCCGACCAGACTGTCACGGCGTTGGCGCGGGCCTTGGCCGATACGACGCGCGGGGTCGCATGAAGGTTCCGCGAATTGCCGTGGTCCACGACTGGCTGGACACGTGGGGCGGAGGCGAAAATGTGCTGGCGGAGATGTTACGAGCGTATCCCGAGGCTGACCTGTATTCGCTCGTCGACTTTCTCCCGGACGATGTGCGGCGGCGCCTCGGCGGGCGACATGCGCAGACATCATTCCTGCAACGTATCCCCGGCGCGCGTCGCCGTTTCCGCACGATGCTGCCGCTTTTCCCGCGCGCCATCGAGCGCTTCGACCTCAAAGCGTACGACCTGGTGCTGTCGAGTTCGCACGCCGTGGCCAAGGGCGTGCGAACCACGGCGGCGCAGCTGCATATCTGCTATTGCCACACGCCGATGCGCTACGCGTGGGACATGCGGGACGAATACCTGGCACCGCGCGGGTTGTCCCGCGGCTGGCGCGGTGCCGTGGCGCATCGTCTGCTCGACCGTTTGCGCGATTGGGATCGTGCAACCAGCACCCGCGTGAATCACTTCGTTGCCAACTCGGCCTTCATCCGCGACCGCATTGCCCGCGCCTATGGACGCGATGCAACGGTCATTCATCCTCCCGTCGATACTGACTACTTCGACGCATCAGCCGCGCCGAAGCCATCGCCCGGCTACTACGTCACGGCCTCCCGGCACGTGCCTTACAAACGCATCGACCTGATAGCCTCGGCATTCAAGGCTCTGCCCGCGCAACGGCTGATCATCGCCGGCGCCGGCCCGGAGACCGGGCGCATCCGCACGGCCGCCGGGCCCAACGTCGAATTTGCCGGCGAAGTGCCCCGCGACCAGCTGCGCGCGCTGTTCCAGGGAGCCCGCGCGTTCGTGTTTGCCGCGGAAGAGGACTTCGGCATCGTGCCGGTGGAGGCACAGGCCTGCGGGACGCCAGTACTGGCGTTGCGTCGCGGCGGCGCGATGGAAACGGTACGCAATGCGGCCAGTGATCCTGCACCCACCGGATTGTTCTTCGACGACCAATCGGCTGCAGCCATCGCCGATGCCGTCCGGCGCTTCGAGGCGCTGGCACCCGCAATCCTTGGTGCCGATTGCCGTACCCATGCGCTCAAGTTCTCGACCGCACGCTTTCAGGGACAATACACGGCGTTCGTCGATGCCGCGTGGCGTGAATTCAACGGCGGCGGAGGATAATGCGGGACCATGCCCCGCAGCGTCCTCAAGCCCCACGCGTCGCTTTTCGCCGCCGGACTCCGCATCTGCGATCCGATGCTGTCGGTGGCAGTCGGTGTCATCGCCTATCGCGGCTACCTGGGCTCGTTCGAACCGCCTGAGCAATACCTGCTGTTCCTCGCCGTAGGCGCGCTCGGCATCGCGGCGGTGTTCCCGATGTTCCGGCTCTACGAACCACAGCGCGGCGCAGGCCTTGCCGAGGAAATCCGGCAACTGGTGATTGCCTGGCTGCTGATTGCTGCCCTCGTCGGTGGCGCGATGTTCGCCACCAAGACCGGCATCGGCTTCTCGCGTGTCTGGGTCACGGCGTGGCTGCTCGGCGGATTTCTCGCGACCACATTGCTGCGCATCTCGGTGCGCGTCGGCTTGCGCATGCTGCGCCGGCGCGGACTCAATCAGCGCCATGTGGCGATCGTCGGCGCCGGAAGCCTCGGCCATCGTGTGGCCGAGCGACTGGCACTCGCCCCCTGGGCAGGGCTGCGGGTTCGTGCGTTCTACGACGACGCCCCCGCCGTCGACCCGGCATCGCGCGTTCCGGTCTACCCGATCGAGGGTTGCCTGGCCCAGGACGTTGCCGCAGGCAGCATCGACCAGGTGTGGATCGCGCTGCCCCTGCGTGCCGATGCGCGGATCCGCGAAATCCTTGCGATGACGCGTGACCATCCGGTTGAAGTGCGCTTCGTGCCGGACATCTACGGGTTTCATCTCCTCAACCATTCGGTCACTGAAGTGGCCGGCCTGCCCGTCATCTCGCTTACCGAAACGCCGATGGCAGGCGTCAATCGCATCATCAAGGCCATCGAGGATTACACGCTGGCCACGCTGTTCCTGCTCGTCGCCGCGCCGGTGATATTGCTGATCGCCATTGGCGTCAAGCTTTCGTCGCCCGGCCCGGTCTTCTATCGCCAGCAACGGGTCACGTGGAATGGTGAGAATTTCGAGATGCTCAAGTTCCGCACGATGCCGATCGACGCGGAAGCCCGCAGCGGACCGGTGTGGAGCAAGCAGGGCGAGCGCCGCGCCACCCCCTTCGGTGCGTTCCTGCGCCGGACCAGCCTCGACGAATTGCCACAGTTCATCAATGTGTTGGCAGGCGAGATGTCATTGGTGGGACCGCGCCCGGAGCGGCCGGAATTCGTCGAGCAGTTCCGCCAGCGCATTCCAGGCTACATGCAGAAGCATCTCGTGAAGGCCGGCATCTCGGGCTGGGCACAGGTCAACGACCTGCGTGGGGACAGTGATCTCGAGCAGAGGATAGAATATGACCTCTACTACATCGACCATTGGTCGGTGTGGTTCGACTTGCGCATCCTGGTGCTCACCCTTTGGCACATCCTGAAGAGCCACAACGCCCGCTGATGCCCGAGGCGACACCGGCCACCGTTGCGGTTCCACCGCCGGCATTGCCCGCGCCGCCGCGCGTGCGCACGGCGCTCTGGCTTTTGGCGTTGGCGCTGGTGCTGTGCACCGCCGTCTACCTCGCGCTCAATATTCCGGGGTCCTGGTTTCCCTCGGCGACCAGCAAGACCCTCGGCTTCCGTGATTTCACGCTGACGCGCGGCACGGGTGGGCAGCAAGGCGATGCACTCGTCGTCACTGGCGTCGACGCCTCGGGTACCGCGCTGATCACGGCCAACTCCGACCTTCGCTCCAGCGACTTTCCATTGATCGCATGGAACGCCAACGGCTTCTCCGAATTGGCGGACGTACGTTTTCTGTGGCGATCCGATTACGCACCCGGCAAGCTCAACTCTGCGCCACTGCACGTTTCCGCCGGCCGACTTCTGCCGCTCAACCTGGCGCACAACCCCGCGTGGGTCGGCCGGATCTCCGGGGTAGCGCTGACGGTGCGCGGACCGCTCGGCACGCCCATCCATATTGGTGGCATGACCGCGAAGACCGGCGGACTCCGCGAAATGGCCGGCGATCGCATCAGTGAGTGGTTCGTGTTCGAGCGCTGGTCGTGGTCGTCGATCAACACGTTAAGTGGCGCTGCCGAAGCACAGGAGCTTCCGCTGTCGCTGCTGCTGGCCGCCGCCGTCGTCATCGCCGCGGGTGCATGGGCGGCATTGGCGTGGCGCCGTCGCCGGATGGAGTCGCTGCCCGTCGTGCTGGCCGTGCTCTTCGTGGCGGCCTGGGTCACGCTGGATGCGTTGTGGACGTTCAATCTCGCGCGACAGGTTGCAGAAACCCGTGCGCAGTTCGGCGGCAAGGACTGGCGCGAACAGCATCTCGCCTCCGAGGACGGTCCGCTGTTCGCTTTCATCGAACGAGCGCGTGCCAGGCTGCCCGCGCCGCCCGCGCGCGTGTTCATCGTGGCGGATGCCGCCTACTTCCGCGGCCGTGGTGCCTATCATCTCTATCCGCACAACGTGTTCTTCGATCCTTCCAACAACACGCTGCCGGCCGCGTCGTCGCTCAAACCCGGCGACTTCCTCGTGGTCTATCAGCGCCGCGGCCTGCAGTTCAACGCCGAGGAAAAGCGGCTGCGCTGGGATGGCAGCCCAGCCATTGCCGCCGAGGCTCTTCTGGTCGAACCCGGCGCGGCGCTCTTCAAGATCCTGTGATCATGGGCCTCCTCCTCATTCCCGGTCTCGCGTTGCCATGGTTGCTTGGCATCGTCGTGCTGCTGTCGCTCCGCGCGCCGTTGCGCTCACCGTCTGCGCCGGGCGAGGTCGCGTGGATCGCCGGCGCCGGTTATCTGTCGGGCGCGTTCCTCCTGACGCTGTGGATGCGTGCGCTGTCATTGGTGGGGATCAAGTTCAGCGTGCTGGCCGTCGGCGGCCCGTTGCTGGTGGCCACGATCGTACTGGGATGGTGGGTGTGGCGCCGCAATACCGCAGCACGTTCCGACTCCGCGCAACGGTTGCCGTCGCTTCGGCAAGCATTGTCTGCGCCCGAACTGACGCCGCTCGCCTGCGCTATCTGGTGGGCACTGCTCGCCTGGCTGGCGCTGCGCTTTGCGCTGCTCGGCATCGAGGTCATCACGCGACCGCTCTATCCGTGGGATGCGTGGATCCAATGGGCGACGAAGGCCCGCGTCTGGTACGAACTCGGCACCATCGTGCCGTTCGCGCGCATCAACGAATGGCTGGCCGCCAACGGCACCGCGTGGTTCGATGCCTCGCCCGAATATCCGCCCACAATGCCGCTGCTGCAGGTCTGGAGTTGCCTGGTACTGGGACGCTGGGACGACGCATTGATGAACGGCGCGTGGTGGCAGATCGCAGTGGCGATGACGCTGGCAGTCTACGCCGGGCTGCGTTCACTTGGCGTGGCCGCCCTGACCGCGCTGGTGGGTTCGTTCCTGGTGGCGTCGTTGCCGCTCGCGAACGTGCATGTGGCACTGGCCGGCTACGCCGATCTTCCGCTGGCCGCGTGGTACACGACCGCTGCACTCGCGTTCCTGCGCTGGATCCAGCAACGCGATTGGCGGCATGCCGCATTGATCGTGCTGCTGCTCGTCGCATGCACGCAGATCAAGAATCCAGGTTACTTCTGGGCGCTGACCCTGGTGCCGGCACTGGTGGCCGTGCTTCTGCCTCGGCACGGCGTACGCATTGCATTCGCCGGTTTCGCCGCCGCGATCATCCTGATGGTCGTGGTCGCGCAATTCAGGCTCAGCGTCTTCAACTACCAGTTGAAGCTCGATTTCGACCCCGCATGGGCCGAGCTGGCGCAAAGCTACTTCCTCCTCGGCAACTGGCACCTGCTGTGGTTCGGTGTCGTGGCGGCCAGCGCGGTCGCATGGCGCCACCTGCTGGAGCCTGCGCTGGCACCGATCACGCTGATCGTGGGTGCGGGACTCATGTTCCTGTTCTTCGTGTTTGCGTTCACCAATGCCAGCTTCTATATCGCCGACCAGACCACGGTCAACCGCGCCACGTTGCATCTCGCGCCCCTGATGGTCGTGTTCATGGTGCTTGCTTGGAACGAGTTTGCCAACGGCTGGCGCGCGACTCACGCGCCGCTGGCGACCGCTTGAGGCGCCGCCGTTACAATGCCCACCTTGTTTCGCAACCGTGACCGTGGCCTCGCCCCATGCCCTTATTCGCCCTGACGATCTTTGCCAGCGCGTTCCTGCTGTTCCTGGTCCAGCCCATCGTTGCCAAGCAGATCCTGCCGTGGTTTGGCGGTTCGGCCGCCGTGTGGACCACGTGCCTCGTGTTCTTCCAGACCACACTGCTGGCAGGTTACGCCTACGCCGACCTGTCGATTCGCAAGCTTGCGCCTCGCATGCAGGTCCAGGTGCATGTCGTACTGCTGGTGTTGAGCCTCGCGCTGTTGCCGATCATCCCGGACAGCTTCTGGAAGCCCGCGGGTGACGAAAATCCGATCTGGCTGATACTGGGATTGCTCACCGCGACGATCGGCCTGCCCTATTTCCTGCTTTCCACCACCAGCCCGCTGCTGCAGGCCTGGTTTGCGCGGCGATTCCCGGGGCGCAATCCGTACCGGCTTTTCGCATTGTCGAACGTGGCCTCGCTGCTCGCGCTGCTCGGCTACCCGTTCCTGCTCGAGCCCTGGGTCGCGACCAGGATGCAGGCGGTGGGCTGGTCCGTCGGCTATGGCATCTTCGTCGTGCTGGCGATCGTCGCCGCGGTCTCGAGCCTGAAAGGAACCGTCGCCGCACCTGCGGCAGCCATGATCGACATCGATGCCCGCGAGAGAGCTCCCTCGCTCGCGCGGCAGGTGCTCTGGTGTGCGCTGGCGGGCACCGGCTCCATACTGCTGCTGGCCATCACGAATTACATCACGCAGAACATCGCCGCTGTGCCATTGCTGTGGATCGTCCCGCTCTCGCTCTACCTGCTCACGTTCATCCTGTGCTTCGACGGCCGCGGCTGGTACAAGCGCGACATCATCCTGGCCATGCTGTCCGCGGCGCTCGGCGTGATGGCGTGGACGCTGGCCGACCCGAACCTCACGCACGAGCTGCAGATTCAGGTCGGCGTCTTCTGTGTCGGCCTCTTCCTTGCGTGCATGTTCTGTCACGGCGAGCTCGTGCGCTTGAAGCCGTCGCCGCGCTACCTCACGCGCTTCTACCTGATGGTGTCGCTGGGTGGCGCGCTGGGCTCCGTGGTAGTCGGCATTCTCGCGCCACTGCTGCTGCCGGCGGACTTCGAGCTGGGCGGCGCGCTGGTGTTTTGTGCGTTGCTGCTCCTGTGGCAGGTGCGGCGCGAACCCCCGGTGTACGGCGTGCTGGGCCTGGTGGCGCTGCTGGTGACGATCGGCTGCAGCATCTGGGCCGTCACCGAGTTCTATCGCAGCACCATCGTCGTGAGCCGCAACTTCTATGGCGTGCTGCGCGTCCAGGAAGTGGGCAGCGGCGGCGAACTGCGGCGGCAACTGATCCACGGCAACATCATGCACGGCAAACAGTATCTGGAGAAGGACCTGAAGACGCAGGCCACCAGCTACTACACACGGGACTCAGGAATCGGCCGGCTGATCGAATCGCTGCATCCACGCAAGGATCCCATCCGCGTGGGCGTGATCGGCCTCGGTTCCGGCACGTTGGCGGCCTATGGCAGCAAGGGCGACGTCTATCGCTTCTACGACATCAATCCGGGCGTCATCGACATCGCGACGCGCGACTTCACGTACCTCGGCAGCAGCGATGCCACGATCGAACTCCCGCTTGGCGACGCGCGGCTGAAGCTCGACCGCGAACCACCGCAGCAATTTGACGTGCTGGCAGTGGATGCATTCTCGAGCGACGCCATTCCCGTGCACCTCATCACGAAGGAAGCTGTCGAGATCTACCTGAAGCACATGAAGCCCGACGGCGTGATTGCATTCCACGTCACCAACCGTTACTTGGACCTCGTTCCGGTGGTCGAAGGCATCGCCAATGCGCTCGGCCTGCATGCGGTGTGGGTCACCGATGCCGGTGGCGATCCCCTCGGCAATTCGTCGAGCTGGGTACTGATTGCGCGCGACCCGGTGCGGCTCAATCATCCGCGAATCGCGGAGGCCACGCTCGGGATTACTTCCCGCCGCGATTGGCGTGTCTGGACCGACGACTTCAACAACCTGCTTCAAGTACTCAAATGAGCGCCGACTGGCCACCCCAAGGCGATCGCCCCCTGGGGGAAGCGGTGCATAGCGCCGTTGGGGGGAAACACCCAACCATAGCGCTGCCGGACGGCGCAACCACCCGGGCCGACCCGGCGAACTATCGCGCGCTCCTGCATCCTGCAGGGTCTCGACACATCGAAGTCATCGACCAGCGCGCGTTGCCGCATGCGCTGTTGCGTGTGAAGATAACCGATGCCGAAGCGGCGGCACTTTCCATCCGGCAGATGTGGATTCGTGGTGCGCCATTGATCGGCGCGGTGGGCGCCTACGGTCTGGCGCTGGCGCTCGACCGCGATGCCTCCGATGATGGTCTCGCGCGCGCACATTCGTCGCTGGACGCGACACGCCCCACGGCCGTCAACCTTCGCTGGGCGCTTGATCGCGTGCGTGCCGCGGTGTTGCCGTTGTCCGTCAACGCGCGCGCCGATGCCGCATGGGCCGAAGCCGATTTCATTGCCGCGGAAGACATCGCCATCAATCGCGCGATCGGCGAGCATGGCGCAGCGATGCTGCGCAACATCGCGCAGCGCCGGCCCGGTGCCGTGCGCGTGATGACACATTGCAATGCCGGCGCCCTTGCCACCTGCGGCTGGGGGACTGCAACCGCGGCCATCTTCCTTGCCCATGCGGAGGGATTGCCGCTTGAAGTCTGGGTCAGCGAGACCCGTCCCCGAATGCAGGGCGCGAGCCTCACCGCCTGGGAGCTGCACGAACGCGGCATTCCGTACACGCTCTTTCCCGATAGTGCCAGCGGACTGCTGATGCAGCGCGGTGATGTCGATCTCGTGTTCGTCGGCGCGGACCGCGTCGCCGCCAACGGCGATGTCTGTAACAAGATCGGCACCTACGACAAGGCGCTGGCCGCGCGCGACAACAATGTCCCTTTCTATGTCGCATTGCCCTCGCCCACTATTGACTGGCGCCTGGCGGATGGCAGTGGCATTCCGATCGAGACACGCGACACCGACGAGGTGCTCACGGTGGCCGGCCGCGACGATTACGGGCAGATGGTGCGTGTGGCCATCGCCCCGCATGGCACCAGAGCGGTCAATTACGCGTTCGATGTCACGCCGGCGCGGCTCGTCACGGGCCTTGTGACCGAACGTGGCATCACGCGTGCGTCGAAGGAGTGGCTCGCCGCGATGTTTCCCGATCGCCCGCAATGACCGCCCCTGGCACCCATGCTTTGCGCAATGGCGTGATCGCCACCGCGCGCGCAATGAACGCCGCCAAACTCAATCGCGGCAAGTCGGGCAACGTCAGCGCCCGGTGGCGCAGCGATGGATTCGATGGCTTCCTGGTGACGCCGACGGGCCTCCCCTATGCGGACACGGCGCCCGGTGACATCGTCGCGGTTGCCCTCGACGGCACGTTGGTTGGCGCGCGGCTGCCATCGTCCGAGTGGCGATTCCACCGGGATATCTACGCGCACCGGCCGGATGTATCGGCCATCGTGCACACGCACTCGCCTTTTGCCACCGCGCTGGCGTGCCTGCGCCGCGGCATCCCGGCGTTTCACTACATGGTGGCCGTAGCGGGCGGCAACGACATCCGATGCGCGCCTTACGCCACCTTCGGCACGCAGGCGTTGTCGGACCACGCACTGGTGGCGCTCGCGGACCGCAGCGCGTGCCTGCTGGCCAATCACGGGGTGATCGCGTGCAGTGTCTCGCTTGATCGTGCGCTGGCGCTGGCCGTCGAGGTCGAGAACCTCGCCAAGATGTACGCTCGCGCGCTGCAACTTGGAGAGCCGATCGTGCTGCCCGATGACGAAATGCGCATCGTTGTCGAGAAATTCGCCACCTACGGGCAACCCCGGTAACGGCGTCCTTCCCGCGGCGGAAGCTACGCCGTCGGCGGAAATGCCTTCAGCGCCACGGCGGCAAAGAGCTGGTCCACACACGCATCGATCGACGCCGTGTCGCTTTCAAGTTGCAGCGCGGGCGCTTCGGGTGTCTCGTACGGCGCATTGACGCCGGTGAACTCGGCGATTTCCCCGCGCCGGGCCCGGGCATAGAGTCCCTTTGGATCGCGCATCTCACACGCCGCGACTGACGCGGATACATAGACCTCGAGAAAGCGTTCAGGTCCGACGATCCCACCCGCCATCAGCCGGTCTTCGCGATAGGGCGAGATCAGCGCGGCAATGACAATCAACCCGGCATCATTCATCAGCCGCGCGGCTTCGGCCACGCGGCGCACGTTCTCGCGCCGGCCCTCAGGCGTGAAGCCAAGGTCCCGGGTCAATCCGTGCCGCAGGTTGTCGCCATCGAGCACGAAGGCTGCGCGGCCGGCATCCGTCAACCGGCGCTCCAGCGCATGCGCCAGCGTGGACTTGCCCGATCCGGGAAGCCCCGTCAGCCAAACGGTCAGCGGCAACTGACCCAATAGTTGGGCGCGTTCTGCACCGGCCACGCGTCCCGGTTGGCGGAACACGTTGCCGACCGGCCGCGACTCCCGCGATGACGCTGGTGCCGCCGCCTTGCGTTCGATGACCATGCCCGCGGCCACCGTGGCATTGGTGCCGGGGTCGAGGACGATGAAGCCCCCCGTGGCGCGGTTGCGGCGGTATTCATCGACGAACAACGGCTCGAACAGGGTGAAGCGCAACCGTCCGATCTCGTTTAATTGCAGTTGCGCCATGTCTTCCCGGTGCAGCGTGTCGGGATTGACGCGATACACCACGTCGGTGCAACTAGCCTTCACGGTCCTGGTCGTGTGCTTCAGCAGGTACACCCGGCCCGGAACCAGTGCCGCCTCGTTCATCCATACGACCATCGCGTCGAGCGTGCGCTCCACGCGCGGAATATTGTTGGGATGCGCCAGCATGTCACCGCGGCCGACGTCGACGTCGTCGGCCAGGCACAGCGTCACCGCCTGCGGTGGAAATGCGTAGTCCCGGTCGCCGTCCGCGGTGACGATGCGGGCGATCTTTGTCCGCATGCCCGAGGGCAGCACCACCACGTCATCACCGACGCGGGCAACGCCAGATGCGACCGAACCGGCGTAACCGCGAAAGTCCGCGTCCGGACGTACGGCGCGTTGCACGGGAAAGCGGAAGTCGATCAGATTTGTGTCGCCGCCCACGTAAGCAGCCTCGAGATGCGGCAGCAGAGGCAAGCCGTCGAACCACGGCGTGCGTGTGCTGCGATGTACCACGTTGTCGCCCGTCAGCGCGCTGATCGGGATGAACGAGACGTCGGCGAATCGAAGCCGTGCGGCAAACGCGCCGTATTCGTCCCGGATCCTCTCGAACACGGCTTGGTCGAAATCGACGAGATCCATCTTGTTGATGGCCACGACGATACGCGGCACGCCAAGCAGCGAGACGATGAATCCGTGCCGCTTCGACTGGGTCTGGATGCCCTGGCTGGCATCGACAAGAATGATTGCCAGGTCCGCCGTCGACGCGCCCGTGGCCATGTTCCGTGTGTATTGGAGGTGCCCCGGCGTATCCGCGATGATGAAGCGGCGGCGCGGTGTCGCGAAGTAGCGGTACGCCACGTCAATCGTGATGCCCTGTTCGCGCTCGGCGCGCAATCCATCGGTGATCAGCGACAGGTCTATTGCCGTAGCCCCGGCCGCGGCCTTGGCCCGCAAAGCCTCGAGCTGATCGTCGTAGATGGCACCGGCGTCGTGCAACAAACGACCGATCAGCGTGGACTTGCCATCGTCGACACTGCCGGCGGTCGTGATCCGCACCAGGTCGGGCTCGCGCGCCACCGCGGCGTCGAGCATCGCGGTCGGCCGCACCATCAGAAGTAGCCCTCGCGCTTCTTCTGTTCCATCGACCCGTCGCGATCATGGTCGATCACGCGGGTGACCCGCTCGGAGAATCGGGTGACTTCCAGTTCCGCGATGATGTCGGTGACGTTGCGCGCGTCCGACTCCACGGCACCGGTGCATGGATAGCAACCGAGCGATCGATACCGGATCAGGGCTCGCTCCGTCGATTCGCCGGGAAGGAGGCGCGTCTTGCTGCCCACCGGCAACAGTTGCCCGGCGCGGCGCACCACTTCGCGTTCGGCAGCGAAGTAGAGCGGCACGACCTCGATGTTCTCTGCGGCGATATACCGCCACACATCGAGTTCAGTCCAATTCGACAATGGAAAGACGCGGATACTTTCACCAGCGTGGATCCGTCCGTTGTACAGGTTCCAAAGCTCCAGCCGCTGGTTGCGGGGATCCCACTGCCCGTGATCATCGCGGAACGAATAGATGCGCTCCTTTGCACGCGAACGTTCTTCCTCGCGCCGCGCGCCGCCGATCACCGCGTCATACCCGCCGACCTTCAAGGCGTCGAGCAGCGCCTTGGTCTTGAGCAGCCCACAGCAGTTCACCGTCCCGATGTCCCAGGGGTTGGTGCCCGCGGCGATTGCCGCTTCGTTGCCGAGCACCCGCAACTCCACGCCCATTTGGGCACAGACACGGTCGCGGAACGCATACATTTCCGGAAACTTGAACGCGGTGTCGATATGCAGGAACGGAAACGGGATCCGGCCTGGCGCAAAGGACTTCTGCGCGAGCTTCAGCAGCACCGAGGAATCCTTGCCGACCGAGTACATCACGACCGGTCGCGTGAATTCGGTGGCAACCTCGCGGAAGATGTGGATGCTCTCCGCTTCGAGGCGGCGCAGGACGGACAGCGAGTAGTTGTCGGAAGTCATGGCATTGCAGGCGTGCGATCCGAAAGTTTAGCGTGGATCGATCGGTGCGCGGGATGGTCAGCCCAGTCATTTGATCGGGGTGCGCCCAAAGCAAAACGCCCCGCTCGGTTGAGCGGGGCGTTGTTGCTTGGAGGGTGCCTGACGATGACCTACTTTCGCACGGGAACTCCGTACTATCATCGGCGTACTGCCGTTTCACGGTCCTGTTCGGGATGGGAAGGGGT
>JBBQEY010000015.1:0-26797 GCA_038321425.1 Burkholderiales bacterium
GGAATTCTACGTCGACAAGCGCTCGACCTACTTCGACGACTACGCGCGTCGCTACACCGACCTGCCGATGCTGGTGATGCTGAAGGAACACGAGCTCGCCGACGGCCGCACCGTGATGGTCCCGGACCGCTATGTGCGCGCATCGGACTTCAACGGCAAGTTGGGCGCCGCCAACAATCCCGAATGGAAAACGGTCGCGTTTGACCAGGACGGCAAGGTCGTGCTGCCCAACGGTGCCATCGGCTTCCGTTGGGGCCCCGACGGCCGCGCCGACACCGGTCAATGGAACCTCGAGGCGAAGGAGGCGCGGCATGGCCACGAGGTCAAGCTGAAACTGTCGTCGCTGGAAGGCGCCCAGGATGCCGCCACCGTGGCCCAGGTTGGGTTCCCGTACTTCGGTGGCGTGGTTGGCCCGCACTTCGCGGGCAATACACAGAGTGACGTGCTGGTGCGCGGCGTGCCGGTACAGCGGATTGCATTGGGCAAGGCCGGCGAGGAGCGGCATGCCGTCGTCGCTACGGTATTCGACCTGCAGATGGCGCAGTACGGGGTCGGTCGCGGCGTCGCGGGCGAAAACTGCGCCGCCAACTACGATGACGACGTGCCCTACACGCCGGCGTGGCAGGAAGCCATCACCGGCGTGCCGCGCGAGCAGATCATCACGGTTGCGCGCCAATTTGCCGACAACGCCGACAAAACGCAGGGCAAGTCGATGGTGATCATCGGCGCGGCCATGAATCATTGGTACCACAGCGACATGAATTACCGCGGCGTCATCAACATGCTGATGCTGTGCGGCTGCGTCGGCAAGAGCGGCGGCGGCTGGGCGCATTACGTCGGCCAGGAGAAGCTGCGTCCGCAGACCGGCTGGACGCCGCTTGCTTTCGCGCTTGACTGGATTCGCCCGCCGCGGCAGATGAATTCCACCAGCTTCTTCTACGCGCACACGGACCAGTGGCGCTACGAGAAGCTGGGCATGGAGGAGGTGCTGTCGCCGCTGGCCGATCCCAAGCTCTACGCCGGCAGCATGATCGACTACAACGTGCGTGCCGAGCGCATGGGCTGGCTGCCCTCGGCGCCGCAGCTGCAGACCAATCCGTTGCAGGTGGTGCGCGACGCCCAGGCCGCCGGCATGGACCCCAAGGACTATGCAGTCAGGAGTCTCAAGGACGGGTCGCTCAAGATGAGTTGCACCGACCCCGATCACAAGAGCAACTGGCCGCGCAACATGTTCGTCTGGCGGTCCAACCTGCTGGGCTCGAGCGGGAAGGGCCACGAGTACTTCCTGAAGCATCTGCTTGGCACCAGCAATGGCGTACAGGGCAAGGATCTCGGGCATGAGTTGAATGCCCCCGAGGCGCTGCGCGCTTCCCCCACTGGGGGCACGGCCGACTTGGGGCGGCCCGGCGTCGGCCAGGACGCCAAGCCGACCGAAGTCGTCTGGCACGACGAGGCCCCCGAGGGCAAGCTCGACCTGCTGGTGACGCTTGACTTCCGGATGAGCACCACGTGCCTCTACTCGGACATCGTGCTGCCCACCGCCACCTGGTACGAGAAGAACGACCTCAACACCAGCGACATGCATCCGTTTATCCATCCGCTCTCCACCGCGGTGGACCCGGCATGGCAGGCGCGCAGCGACTGGGACATCTACAAGGGCTTCGCGAAGAAATTCAGCGAAGTCTGCGTCGGTCACCTGGGCCTCGAGAAGGAACTGGTCCTGACGCCGCTGATGCACGACAGTCCCGGCGAGTTGGGCCAGCCCTTCGAGGTGAAAGACTGGAAGCGCGGCGAGTGCGAGCTGATCCCCGGCAAGACCGCGCCGCAGATGGTGGTGGTCGAGCGCGACTATCCGAACGTGTTCAAGCGCTTCACGGCGCTGGGACCGTTGATGAACAAGGTGGGCAATGGCGGCAAGGGCATCGCCTGGAACACGCAGACCGAGGTCAAGCAGCTGGGTGAGTTGAACGGCCTGGTGCGCACCGAGGGCGCGACCAAAGGGATGCCACGCATCGAGTCCGACATTGACGCCTGCGAAGTGGTGCTGCAATTGGCACCCGAGACCAATGGCCATGTGGCGGTCAAGGCCTGGCAAGCGCTGGGCAAGCAAACCGGTCGCGATCACGTGCACCTGGCACTGCATCGCGAGGACGAGAAGATCCGCTTCCGCGACATCCAGGCGCAGCCACGCAAGATCATCAGTTCGCCGACGTGGAGCGGCATCGAGAGCGAGACCGTCTCCTACAACGCCGGCTACACCAACGTGCACGAGCTGATTCCATGGCGCACGCTGACCGGCCGCCAGCAGTTCTACCAGGATCACCCGTGGATGCGTGCGTTCGGCGAGGGCCTCGCGAGCTATCGGCCGCCGGTGGACTTGAAGGCTACGGCGGGCATCCATAACATCCGCTCCAACGGCAATCCGGAGATCCTGCTCAACTTCATCACGCCGCACCAGAAGTGGGGCATTCACTCGACGTACACCGACAACCTGCTGATGCTGACGCTGAGTCGCGGGGGCCCCTGCGTCTGGCTGTCCGAGGACGACGCCACGAAGGCAGGCATCGTCGACAACGACTGGATTGAGCTCTTCAACATCAACGGCGCCATCGCGGCGCGGGCGGTCGTGAGCCAGCGCGTCAATCCGGGCATGGTGATGATGTACCACGCGCAGGAGAAGATCGTGAACACGCCCGGCTCGGAAATCACCGGCGTGCGTGGCGGCATCCACAACTCGGTCACGCGCATCGTGCTGAAACCCACGCACATGATCGGCGGCTACGCGCAGTTGAGTTACGGCTTCAACTACTACGGCACGATCGGCACCAACCGCGATGAATTCGTCGTCGTGCGCAAGATGGACAAGATCGACTGGCTCGATACGCCGGTGGCTGCCGACCGCGTCGAACGCGTGCAGTCGCAAGGAGAGAATGCATGAACATCCACGCTCGCAAGGAGGCCGCATGAAAATCCGCGCGCAGATCGGCATGGTGCTGAACCTCGACAAGTGCATCGGCTGCCATACCTGTTCTGTCACCTGCAAGAACGTGTGGACCAGCCGGCCGGGCATGGAGTACGCGTGGTTCAACAACGTCGAGACCAAGCCCGGCATCGGCTATCCCAAGGAGTGGGAGAACCAGGACAAGTGGAACGGCGGCTGGGTGCGCAAGGCCGATGGCTCGATCGTGCCGCGCCAGGGCGGCAAGTGGACGCTGCTGATGAAGATCTTCGCCAACCCCAACATGCCGCAGATCGACGACTACTACGAGCCCTTCACCTTCGACTACGACCACCTGCAGAGCGCGCCGGAAATGAAAACGTCGCCGACGGCGCGTCCACGCAGCCTCATCACCGGCAAGCAGATGGACAAGATCGTCTGGGGTCCCAACTGGGAGGAGATTCTCGGCGGCGAGTTCAGCAAACGCAGCGTCGACAAGAACTTCGACGACATCCAGAAAGAGATGTACGGCGAGTTCGAGAACACGTTCATGATGTATCTGCCACGGCTGTGCGAGCACTGCCTCAATCCCTCGTGCGTGGCGTCGTGTCCGTCGGGCTCGATATACAAGCGCGAGGAAGACGGCATTGTCCTGATCGATCAGGACAAGTGCCGTGGCTGGCGCATGTGCACCAGCGGCTGCCCGTACAAGAAGATTTATTACAACTGGAAGAGCGGCAAGGCCGAGAAGTGCATCTTCTGCTATCCGCGCATCGAGGCCGGCCAGCCCACCGTGTGCTCCGAAACGTGCGTGGGGCGCATCCGGTACCTGGGCGTCCTGCTGTACGATGCCGACCGCATCCAGGAAGCCGCCAGCGTGGAACATGATCGGGACCTCTACCACGCGCAGCTCGACATCTTTCTCGACCCGCACGATCCCAAGGTGATCGAACAGGCGCGCAAGGATGGCATCCCCGACCAATGGATGGAGGCCGCACGGTCCAGTCCGGTCTACAAGATGGCGGTGGACTGGAAGGTGGCGCTGCCACTGCACCCGGAATACCGCACGCTGCCGATGGTGTGGTACGTGCCGCCACTGTCGCCGATCACGGCGGCGGCCAACGCCGGCAATCTTGGAATCAATGGCGAGATTCCCGACGTCAAGCAATTACGCATCCCGGTCAAGTATCTCGCGAACCTGCTGACGGCGGGCGACACCGTACCGGTGGAACGGGCGTTGGAGCGCATGTTGGCGATGCGCGCCTATCAGCGCGACAAACACGTGGAAGGGCGCACCAATCTCAAGGTCCTGGAGCAGGTCGGCATGACCGAAGCCGACGTTGAGGACATGTACCACGTGATGGCCATCGCCAATTACGAGGACCGCTTCGTCATTCCGAGCACGCACCGCGAGTATGCGGAGAACACGTTCAATGTGCGCGGCGGCTGCGGCTTCTCGTTCGGCAACGGCTGTTCCGAGGGAACGAGCGAGGTCAGCCTCTTCGGCAGCGAGAAGCGCCGCACCATCCCGATCAAGGCGGAGATCTAGCGCATGGGCATCCTCGGACATCCAAAGAGCGCCTCCCGCACGCTTCGGGTGCTGGCGCGGCTTCTCGTGTATCCAGACGCCGAGCTGCGCGACCATCTGCCGGCGATGCGCGAAGTGCTGCACGCCGAGCGCGCGCTAGGGGCCGCGCGCCTGGCCGAGCTGGACGCACTGGCCCACTCGCTGGCCCGGCAGGATGCGCTCGACGCCGAAAGCAACTACGTGCATCTGTTCGACACTGGGCGCTCCACCGCGCTGCATCTCTTCGAGCACGTGCACGGCGACTCCCGTGACCGCGGTCCGGCAATGATCGATCTGGCGCAAACCTACGAGAAGGCGGGCCTCTATCTGGCTGACGGCCAGCTGCCTGACTACCTGCCGGTGGTACTCGAGTTCACATCGTCGCAGCCGCCGCGCGAGGCGCGCGCCTTCCTGGGCGAGATCGCGCATATCCTCAACGCGATCTTCGGCGCGCTGCAGAAGCGCGAAAGCGGCTATGCCGCCATCTTCGGCGCGCTGCTCGAGCTCGCTGGCGAACGGCCGGAACCCGTCAAGCTGGCATCCGAACCGCCGCTGGACGACGAATGGGCCGAACCGGTCGTGTTCGATGGGTGCTCGACCAAAGGCCAGGCCCGGGCCGATCAGGCACAACCGATTCACCTCGTCCGCAAGCACAACCCCCGACAAGGAGCGCGGTCATGAGCGCACTGCACGGCTTCCTCTTTCAGGTCTATCCCTACGTCTGCTTCGTGGTGTTCCTCGTCGGCAGCCTCATCCGCTTCGACCAGAACCAGTACACGTGGAAGAGCGATTCGTCGCAACTGCTGCGCGCAGGCATGTTGCGCTGGGGCAGCAATCTCTTCCACGGCGGCATCCTCTTTCTCTTCTTCGGCCACCTGTTCGGGTTGTTTACGCCGCACAGCGTGTACGGGATCTTCATGAGCGCAGGGACGAAGCAGATGCTGGCCGTCGTCGCGGGCGGCATCGCCGGCATCGTGTGCTTCGTCGGGTTGTCGATGCTGCTGTATCGGCGGGTGTTCGACCCGCGAATAAGGTTGACGAGCCACTCCACCGACATCGCCATTCTGCTCGTGCTGTGGGTCCAGCTCGTGGTGGGGCTCATCACGCTGCCGTACTCCTACCAGCACGCCGATGGCAGCGTCATGCTGATACTGGCCGACTGGGCGCAGCGCATCGTCACGCTGCGGCCGGTGGATGCGAGCGCCTTGGCCACCTTGCCGTGGCCCTATCTCTTCCACGTGGTGTTCGGCATGACCATCTTCCTGCTGTTCCCGTTCAGCCGGCTCGTGCATGTCTGGAGCGGCTTTGCATCCATCGCGTACGTGTTCCGGCCCTACCAGATGGTGCGCTCACGCAAGCTCAATCTGCCGGCCGGCCACAACAAGCCGACGCGCGTGCTGTAAGGGGTAACCAATGACATCGCATGCGGAGTTCAAGGCAACGCAGGTAGCAGCAGCGGCTATGGCAAGCGTTAACGGCCGCGCATTGCACGACGCGGGGGTGACCCTGCCGGAGAGCGAATTGCGTCAGCGTGCGTGCACCGAGTTGCTGCGTCAGGCCGCGCAAGTCGAAGGCCTGCTGGGTGCCGGCGACGCGCCCTCGACCGATGGCGCGATCAGCGAAGCGGCGAGTGCGGCGATCGAAGCGTTGCTGGCGCGATCACTGAATATTCCGGAGCCTGGCGACGAGGCGTGCCGTCGGCATCACGCAGCCCATGCGGGCAAGTTTGCCGCGGGCGAGCGGGTACGGTTGCGTCACATCCTGTTCGCCGTCACGCCGGGAGTGGACGTCGTGGCGCTGCGCAAACGCGCCGAAGCCGCACTGCTGGAAGTCCGTTGCCATGATGGCGCTGGCAGTGACCGCTTCGCCGATGCGGCGCGATCGCAGTCCAACTGTCCCAGCGGGGCCGAGGGCGGCGATCTGGGTGAGATCACTACCGCGGATTGCGCGCCGGAATTTGCACGCGAGATCTTCGGCAAGATCGAAATTGGTGTTTTGCCCCGACTTGTGCACAGCCGTTTCGGGCTGCATGTGGTGGAGGTGCTGGCGCGAACGCCAGGCGTTCAGCCGGCATTCGAGGAAGTACGCAGTGCTGTGACATTGAGTCTGCGCCAGCAGGGGTTCGTAACGGCATTGCGACAGTACCTGCAAGTGCTCGCGGGCACCGCCGTGGTTGAAGGCATCGATCTTGCCGGTGCTGATTCGCCGCTGGTCCAGTAGTGCGATGGCGCCGGAAGCCGTGCCATGCCCGATGATTTGTTGCAGCGTCTTCGCCGGTTTCACGACGACTATTTTCCGGGTGTAGCGGACCGGTTTCAAAACCTGGTCAAGGACGGCCAGCATCCGACCATCCTGTTCATCGGTTGCTCGGACTCGCGTATCGTTCCGTACCTGCTGACGGGTACCGGACCCGGCGAGTTGTTCATCATCCGCAATGTCGGTGCATTCGTGCCGCCGCACGATGGGTCGACGGGGTTTCACGGTACGGCCGCTGCCATCGAATTTGCGGTACTCAATCTTGAAGTGACGCGCATCGTTGTATGCGGTCATTCGCATTGCGGCGGCATTCGCGCGCTTTATGAGGAGCTGTCACCCGAGGCGACCAATCTCGCCGCGTGGCTGGAACTGGGGCGCGAGGCCGTACTGCCCGTGCAGGTGTCGCCCGAGGCGCTGCGGCGGACCGAGCAGCGCGCAATCGTGCTGCAGCTCGAGCGTTTGATGGGGTATCCGATGGTGCGGCGTCGTGTCGAGTCCGGGCAATTGGCGCTGCACGGCTGGCACTATGTCCTGGAGGACGGTGAGGTGCATGTCTTCGATGTGAAGACCGGCGCCTTCGTTCCTGCGGCGCTGTCGGCCCACAGCGGCACCGGGCCCTTCCAGGATTACATTGACCAAGGTGCCGAGGAAAGCGGGGACACGACGGCGTATATTGCCGCCGCCGCGGTGAGATCGTAATCAGACCTTGCGGCGTATCGGAGCGCGAGTGGCTTTTTTCTGTGCCTGCCCGGCGCGAGCAAACACTTCGTGCAATGCAACCTCACGCCCCAAGCGGTCGCCGATCTGGCCGCAAACGATGTCGCACAGATCGTAGATGCGCGGGTCGATGATCCGGTAGTAGACGCTGGTGCCGTCCGGACGTTTTTCGATCAGCCCGTTCGCGGCCAGCACGAAGAGGTGCTTCGACACATTGGCCTGACTGCACGCGAATTCCGCGGTGAGGTCGCCAACGTTGCGCTCGCCGCTGCGCAGCGCATTCAGGATCTTGAGGCGCATCGGCACCGAAAATGCGCGGAAGAACGCCGCAACCTGTTCAAGTGCCTGATCACTCATCCCTTGCATCCGTGCAGACCTCCGGCTGGTCAGTAGCGTCTTAGGCTACTGGCTGACACCAATTGACTGTATAACTATATGGCTATATGATGGTTGGAGTTGCGGAACTTGTCAAGTAAGTACCACGGGGCGGATCGCCGCCCGGGACGTCGCAGACTAGATGATGGAGTGCTGTTGATGTTACGCAGGTTGGTGTTGCTCGTTGTCGTTTCGGTGATGCCGATGGTGGCGGTCGCGATCGCGCCCGGACTCGCGACCCATGTCGTGCAGGCAACTGGCGGGCTGAACGCACACGTCGCCGAAGGTGTCGTCGAGGCCGTGCGCCAGACGGTTGTCGCTGCGCAGATTTCAGCGAGGATTGTAGAGATCCGGGTCCGTACCGGTGACGCGGTCAAGGCCGGGCAGGTGCTGGTCAAGTTGGACAGTCGCGCCGCTGCCGGCGAATTGGCGTCCAGCGAAGCGCTGGCTGCATCCGCCAAGGTACAGCTCGAGGTCGCCCGTCGTGAATTCGAGCGCAGCGAGCGCCTGTTCGCCCAGAAATACATCAGTCAAGCGGCGATGGATCTGGCCGAAGCCAAATGGAAATCGGCCGACGCCCAAGTCCGGGCCACTCTGGCGCAATCTGGTGTGGTCACGACCCAGTCTACGTTCACCACCTTGGTAGCCCCATACGCAGGCATTGTCGCTGCCGTTCATGTGGAGCAGGGCGACATGGCTGCCCCCGGCATTCCGCTGCTGATCTTGTACGACCCATTACAGTTGCGGGTCGTGGTTAGTGTGCCGGAAGGCCGCGTGAGGTCAATGGATGCATCGCGCAAAGCGCGGATCGCGTTTGCGGGTGGTGCGATCGTACCTGTTTCGATCGACGCCGAGTCGGTCCAGGTTTTGCCGACGGTGGATCCGGCAACCCACTCGCGCCAGGTGCGCCTCGCTCTACCAGCCGGGAACCCGGCCTTGGCGCCCGGGATGTTCGCGCGTGTCGAACTGCCGCTGACTGGCGACTCGTCCGCGACACTGACCGTTCCCGCGAGCGCCGTGGTGCGGCGACCCGAATTCAATGCCGTTTACGTCATCACCCGCAGCGGCAAACCGCAACTGCGCCAGGTGCGGCTGGGTCGCATCCAGGGAACCGAAGTCGAAGTGCTTGCCGGCATCGCAGCAGGCGACCGCATCGCGCTCGACCCGGTCGCAGCGGCGCGCCAATGATGGTGCCCGCGACTGACTATACAAAGCTTGGCGTTTCGGGCCGCGTCGCGCGCTATTTCATGAGCGCTCGCATTACGCCGCTGCTGGCGCTAGTCGCACTGTTGCTGGGCGCGTTTGCGGTCATCGTCACCCCGCGCGAGGAGGAGCCGCAGATCAATGTGACGATGGCCAACGTTCTGATACCGTTCCCCGGCGCATCGGCCGTCGATGTCGAGCGGATGGTCGCGGCACCGGCCGAGCAGGTCATCAGCCAGATTGCGGATGTCGAGCATGTGACATCGGTTTCACGCCCCGGGATGGCAGTGCTCACCGTGCAATATAAGGTGGGGGTGCCGCGCACCGAGGCACTCGTACGACTGTACGACACCATACTGTCCAATCAGGATTGGCTTCCGGCCAACCTCGGGACGCTCCAACCCATCGTCAAGCCAAAAGGTATCGACGATGTACCCATTGTGGCGCTGACGCTCTTCGCGAAAGAAGCGACCACCGGTACCGCGGATCTGGAGCGCGTCGCGCATGCGATTGAAGTCGATTTGAAGCGTGTCGCTGGCACGCGAGACGTGCGCACGATCGGTGGGCCGACGCGTGCGCTCAATGTGTGGCTTGACGCTGCGCGGATGGCATCGGCCGGTGTAACCGTGACGGAAATCCGCAATGCCCTGCAATCCGCCAATAGCGGCGCGACGATTGGCACGATCGTGGCCGGCAATCAGGCAACGCTGGTGGAGGCAGGCGCGTACTTCCGCGATGCGCGCGAACTCGCCAGTCTCATCGTCGCCACGCGCAACGGCGCACCGGTGTTTCTTGAGCAGATTGCGCAGGTCGAAGACGGTCCGCCGCCTCCCGAGGTCTACGTCTGGCATGGCACTGCTGGCAAGGATGCACGCGAATCCGCAGCCGTCACATTGGCGATCACCAAGAAGCCTGGTCAAAATGCCGTCGAGGTTGCCGACGCGCTGATTGCGCGTGTCGACAATTTGCGCAATACGGTGATCCCGGCGGATGTCGGCGTGGAGTTCACCCGCAACTACGGCGCCACTGCCAACGACAAGGCCATCAAGCTTATCGAAAAGCTGGCGTTTGCGACCGCATGCGTGGTCGTGCTGGTGTTGTTGGCGTTGGGTCGGCGGGAGGCCTTGATCGTTGGCGCGGCGGTGATCCTGACACTGACCACCACGTTGTTCGCGTCGTGGGCATGGGGCTTCACGCTCAATCGCGTATCGCTGTTTGCGCTGATATTCTCGATCGGAATTCTGGTCGACGACGCGATTGTCGTCGTCGAAAACATTCACCGCCATCGCGACCTCGAACCCGGGCGACCAATGGCGGAGATCATCCCCCGCGCGGTGGACGAGGTGGGCGGCCCGACGATTCTGGCTACGCTTACGGTGATTGCGGCGCTGCTACCCATGGCTTTCGTTTCCGGATTGATGGGGCCTTACATGAGTCCGATACCCATCAATGCGAGCATGGGCATGCTGATTTCGCTGGTGGTCGCATTCGTGGTGACGCCGTGGCTCGCCCGCATCTGGTTGCGGCCCGGCGTAGCCGGAGCGGCGCACGGCGGGATGTCGAGGCGGTTGGCGCCAATGTTCGAGTGGCTGTTTGCGCCGTTCCTGGACATCGCCACGGGATCCCGCAATCGATTGCGCCTCTGGTTCGGGATCGGACTGCTGATCGTGGGCTCGCTGGCGCTCCCTGTGTTCCAGCTTGTGATCCTCAAAATGTTGCCGTTCGACAATAAATCCGAGTTTCAGGTGGTGGTCGACATGCCTTCGGGCACGCCGCTCGAAGAGACCGCGGCGACGCTGCGCGAGATAGGCCAGTATCTGGCGGGCGTGCCGGAGGTTCTGCACTATCAGGCCTATGCCGGTACCGCAGCGCCGATCAACTTCAACGGCCTGGTGCGGCAGTATTATTTGCGCACCGGCTTTGAGCTGGGCGATATCCAGGTCAATCTGGTCGACCGTGCGCACCGCAACGACCAGAGTCATCCTATCGCGACCCGCGTGCGGCCAGCGTTGACCAGGATCGCCGCCGCTCATGGGGCGCGGGTCAAGGTGGTCGAAGTACCCCCGGGTCCGCCTGTGCAGGCACCGATCGTCGCCGAGATCTACGGTCCCGATGATGCCGGGCGACGCGCCGTCGCAAAATCCGTCGAAGCGATCTTTCTTGCCACGTCCGGCGTGGTAGATGTGGACCGCAGCGCATCCGCACCGGCACCCCGCTGGATCATCGACGTCGACCGCGCCAAAGCTGCGCTGCTCGGCGTGCGCCAAAACGAAGTGATCGACATCCTGCGTGCCGGGCTCGGCGGTGACAACGTCACCTGGATGCATGATGCGTCCAAGTATCCGGCGGCGGTACGCATGCAGTTGCCGATTGCCGCGCAAGGCGACCTCGAGGTGCTGCTGCAGTTCACCGTCAGGAGCGCAGCAGGCCGCAATGTCCCGTTGCGCGAAATCGTCACAGTGAACAAGGCCGGTCAGCGGGAGCAACCGCGCTATCACAAGGACCTGCTGCCTGTTGAATATGTCGTTGGCGACATGGCCGGCAAGGTCGACAGCCCGCTGTACGGCATGTTCGGCATGCGCTCGGCCATCGGCAAGCTGGCCATGCCCGGTGGCGGTTCATTGGCTGAATATTTCATCAGTGCACCCGCCGATCCCTACCGCGGCTACAGTCTCAAGTGGGATGGCGAATGGCAGGTGACCTATGAAACCTTTCGCGACATGGGCTTGGCCTATGCGGTGGGACTGATCCTCATCTATCTGCTGGTGGTGGTTCAATTCGGTTCGTATCTGACCCCGCTGATCATCATGGCGCCAATACCATTGACGATCGTGGGCGTGATGCCCGGCCATGCATTGATGGGTGCCCAGTACACCGCGACGTCGATGATCGGCATGATTGCGCTTGCCGGGATCATTGTTCGCAATTCGATCCTGCTGGTCGACTTCATCAACCTGCAGGTGCGCGAGGGCGTCGCTTTCCGGGACGCGATCGTCCGCTCGGCAGTGGTCCGGGCGCAACCGATTGTGCTGACGGCGGGCGCGGCTATGCTTGGAGCTTTCTTCATTCTCGACGATCCGATCTTCAACGGCCTTGCCGTTTCGCTGATCTTCGGCATCTTCGTATCCACCTTGCTCACGCTCGTGGTTATCCCGCTGCTCTATTACGTGGCCTATCGCCGCCAGTTCGCGGCTTCATTGGAGAATGCATGATGACTTCATGGCAAATCGTCCGAATTGTTGCGGGTCTCATGGTTCTGGTATCGCTCTCCCTCGGCGTGCCGGGCAGCCCGGTATTCATCAGTCAGTGGTGGCTGGCACTGACTGCATTTGTCGGTGCCAATCTGCTGCAAAGTGGATTGACGCGCTGGTGTCCGCTGGAAATTGTCTCGCGCAAGTTGGGCGCTTCGGACGGGGCGTGAATGAATCCGTCCTGCGTTGTTGAATTCCGCCAGGTCTTCGGTGGCGCTTAGGTGCTTCACGAATGCCCTGAATGCGGCCGCGCATCATCACCTTGAACTAGGAGCATCAAAATGAAAGTCAATGTCGGCAATATCGATCGTATCGTGCGGATCTTCGGTGGACTGGCGCTGATCGGGTTGGCTGCGGCGGGTTCGATCGGCGTGTGGGGCTACATCGGCATCGTGCCGCTGCTGACCGGATTCTTCCGGGTCTGCCCGGCATATGCACTGTTGGGCGTCTCGACATGTCCGGCGTCGAAGCCCTGATCACCACGGGCCTTGACGAGGTCGTCGACAATCCCCAGCCTTGATCATCCAGCGCCAGCGTGAAGGCGCCAACGATCGGGTGAGGGGTGCGCCCGCGTAGCGTGCGTGCGAAGGCGTAACCGCGAGTCCTCTGCGTCGCTACCGCGATCTTCAGTTTTGAACGACGATGATGTCCGGATCGTCGGCGTGATCGACAAGTAGTGCTCTGACCCGACCCTGCCAGAGCGATTGGAACCGCTTCGTCTCGTCGGCCGTGGCCGTGCCGGTGAGGCATCGTTGAAGGAGAGGGACCATGCGAGGGTCGGCCGGCACACGGTCGAGCCGTGCAGATGCGGTGACCGCGGCGCCGGTGTCAGTTCGAGTGAAGCGGAGCTGCCCGGGGAGGTTGACGCCGAAGAACAACAGGTTGCGCCGGTCGAAGTGTCCGCCGATGCCCTTGAATCCGGTGTCCTGGGTCGCGCCGGTGAGCAAACTGACGACGTTGGCGATCACGCCAGCCACGCCTTCGAGCCGATCATCACGCAATTCGACTCGAATGCCCCCACGCTCGGGTAACGCGTCGGAATAAAGTGCGCCCAACGCGGCGCGCGTCATCATGTAGGCCGACGCCACGGTCGGGCAGGAATGTCCGGCGAGCTTCACCACGTCGGTGTAGCTGTAGTCGATGACACCGTCCTCGGCTGTGCCCAGGAACCCGGCCAAAGGGTCGCGGACGGTAATCCGGGGTATGGCGTCGAAAAATTTCGGGAAATGCATGGTCGCGCTCTCCTTCGGGTCGAGCGGCCTTGCCAATGGACCGCAATATTATTAAGATAGTACTTGATTACTTACTTTCAAGCAGTCATATCAAATTCATGCCTGCAACGACGCTTGTCTCCGCCACGCCGCGCCAGCGCTTGACCACGGCAGCCCGGCAACGGGAGATCGTTGCCGTCGTTCTTGCACTTGCGCGCGAGCGCGGCCCCGACGCGATCACGACACAGGCCATCGCCGACCGGATGGGCGTCACGCAGGGCGCCGTGTTCCGGCATTTTCCCGACAAGCAGGCGATCTGGCTTGCGGTCTTTGCCTGGGTGCGCGAAGCGCTCGGCGTGGCGATCGCGGTGGCAGTGGAGAAGGCGGATTCGCCGCTGGCCAAGATCGAGCGCGCGTTTCTTGCTCACGTGGCCTTCATCGCGGCGAACCCCGGGGTGCCGCGCGTGATGTTCCACGAGATGCAGTACCCGGGAGACTCGCCGGTGCGCGCCGAAGTGCGCGCGATGATCAACTCGTATCGACAGCGGCTCGCGCTGCTCTTCACGCAGGCAAAGGCCGCCGGTGAACTTCCGCGCGACCTCGACGCGACGCTGGCGCCCGTGGCGTTCATCGGAGCGGTGCAGGGCCTCGTCATCGAGGCATCGCTCGCCGGCGACGAGACGGGAATGGTCAAGCGGGCGCGCAAGCTCCTCCCGCTCCTCCTGGACGGCTATCGAGGGCGGAGGAAGTCGTGAATCTCCCCTTCGGCCGCAAGGCGACGCTGATTACTGCAGGAATCGGAGTCGTGGCGCTGCTCGGCTGGCTGGTAACGAGCCAGGGGCCGCTCGCGCCGGCCAAGGTGACGATCGAGAAGGTCGAGCAGGGCCCGCTGGTCGCGAGCACCTTCGGCATTGGCACCGTCGAAGCACGCCGCAGCTACGCGCTCGGGCCCACGGTCGCCAGTCGCGTCCTGCGCGTGCTGGTCGACCAGGGCGATTCGGTCAAGTCCGGGCAGCTCGTGGCCGAACTCGATCCGGTCGACCTCACGGATCGCGTCACCAGCGGCCAGATGGCGGTTGAGCGGGCCGCAAGCACCATCCGTGCGGCCGAGGCGCAGCTGACCGAAGTCGAGAGTCGCGCTCGGCTGGCCACGTCGAGCGAACGGCGTTATGCGGAATTGCGCGCCCAGGGTTTCGTCAGTCAGGAAGCCGCCGACGCCAAGGTGCACGAAGCCAATGCCGCGAAGGCCGGCGTGGACGCCGCAGCAGCCCAGGTTGCGGCGGCACGGCGCGATCGCGAGCGGGCGCAGGCCGATGTCGCAGGCATCGGCAAGCTGCGTACGCAGGCCAGGCTAGTGAGCCCGGTCGATGGGGTGGTCAGCGCGCGATTGGTCGAACCAGGGACGACGATCGTCGCCGGTCAGGCGGTCGTGCAGGTCATCGACCCGGCAACCTTGTGGGTCAGGGCGCGGATCGACCAGGGGCAGTCGGGAGGAATTCGCGTAGGCCAGCCCACCGAGATCGTGCTGCGCTCGGACCCGAAACGCGTCTACCGCGGGGAAGTGCAGCGGGTCGATTGGGTAAGCGACGCCGTAACCGAGGAACGGATCGTCAATGTCGGGTTCGCCACCAGGCCTGAAGCAATCTCCGTCGGCGACCTGATCGAAGTGACGATTCGGGTTGCCGAGCTTGCCAACGTTCGCTCGATACCCGCGGCCGCGGTCAAGCGGGTCGACCGGCAGGATGGCGTGTGGCAGGTCCGCGGTGGGCGTGTCGCGTTCCGTCCGGTAAAGGTCGGTATCACGACGCTGGATGGGCGCAGCCAGATCCTCGACGGCCTTGCGGTCGGCGACGAGGTCGTCGTGTACAGCGAGCGGGCGCTGCAGCCGGATGCGAGAGTGAAGGTTACTGCCGCCATCATCGACTCCGGACCATGATCAATCTCGCCTCGCGCGATATCCTGCACGGCTGGGGCAAGTTCGTTTTCACCGGTGTCGGATTGGGGTTGCTCATCGGCGTCACGCTGTCGATGGCGGGCATTTATCGTGGCCTGGTCGACGACGGCAAGGCGTTGCTGGCCATTGGCGGCGCCGACCTGTGGGTCGTGCAACGCGACACGCTGGGGCCGTACGCCGAGCCGTCGAGCGTACGCGACGACGCCTACCGGAGTCTGCTCGGCATCCCTGGTGTCGCAGAGGCCGGCAATGTCACCTACCTGACCATGCAGGTTCAACACCAAGGCGGCGAGGTGCGCGTGATGTTGGTCGGCTTCGAACCAGGGCATCCGGGCGAACCTGGGTATCTCGTCGCCGGACGCCCGATCACGCGGTCGCATTACGAGGCGATTGCCGACCTGCGCACCGGCCTGCGCCTCAACGAACGCATCCGGATCCGCCGTCACGAGTACACGGTGGTCGGCCTGACCCGGCGCATGGTGTCCTCGGGCGGCGATCCGATGATCTTCGTTCCGCTCAAGGATGCGCAGGAGGTGCAATTCCTGAAGGACAACGACGCGCTGGTCAACGAGCGCGCGCGCACGGCCGCCAATCCAGCGTTCAACCGCCCGGGAGTGCCGGGGCTGCTCGAGGCGGTGCAGGCAGGCCAGGCCAGCAGCCACAACGTGAACGTCGTGCTGTTGCGCCTCACCCCGCACGCGGACGAATCGGTGGTCGCTGGCCAGATCCGGCGCTGGAAACACCTGGAGGCGTACACGCGTGCCGACATGGACGAAATTCTCGTCGCCAAGCTGATTGCCACGTCGGCGAGGCAGATCTTCATGTTCCTCGTCATCCTCGCGGCGGTCAGCGCCGCCATCGTCGCGTTCATCATCTACACGATGACGCTGAACAAAGTACGCGAGATCGCCGTACTGAAGCTGATCGGCGCCAGCAACCGCACCATCGCCGGGATGATCCTGCAGCAGGCGCTGGCCCTCGGCGTGATCGGCTTCATCGTCGGTAGGGTCGTGGCGGGATTGTGGGCGCCGATATTTCCCAAGTTCGTGCTGCTGCTCCCTGGAGACACCTTACGCGGGGCGCTGCTCGTCATGGTGATCTGCGCGTTGGCCAGCGTCGTCGCAATCCGCGCGGCGCTGCGCGTCGATCCTGCGGCGGCCATCGGAGGCTGAGCGTGGAACATCCGGCGATCGAAATCACGGGGCTTACCAAGCGCTACGGCGTGGGTGACGCGGCCGTCGATGCGCTGAAGGGAGTGGAGATGGTGATCCACCCCGGCGAGGTCGTGGGCCTCATCGGCCCCAGCGGCTCCGGCAAGAGCACGTTGCTCAAATGCCTCGGCGCCGTGATCGAACCCACGTCGGGCCGGATGGTGCTGGCCGGCGAGACGATCTACGACAATGGCTGGAAGGTCGCCGACCTGCGGGCGCTGCGGCGCGACCGCATCGGCTTCGTGTTCCAGGCGCCCTATCTCATTCCGTTCCTCGATGTCACCGACAACGTCGCGCTGCTGCCGATGCTCGCCGGTGTGGCCAACGGCAAGGCGCGTGAACGGGCGACGGCGATGCTGGCGGCGCTCGATGTCGGGCACCGGGCAGCGGCGCAGGTGCCGCAGCTTTCCGGTGGCGAGCAACAACGTGTCTCGATTGCGCGTGCGCTGGTCAATGAGCCGCCGATCATTCTCGCCGATGAGCCGACGGCGCCGCTCGACAGCGAGCGGGCGCTGACCGTGATCCGTATCCTGAACGAGATGGCGCAGCGATTCCGGACCG
This sequence comes from Burkholderiales bacterium, assembly GCA_038321425.1. Lineage (GTDB taxonomy): Bacteria > Pseudomonadota > Gammaproteobacteria > Burkholderiales > Casimicrobiaceae > VBCG01. The sequence goes on from JBBQEY010000015.1 coordinate 17,245, forward strand.
CGATCATCGTCGTTACCCACGACGAGAAGATCATCCCGACGTTCAAACGGATCTATCACATCCGGGATGGCCGGACTTACGAGGAAGCCGGCGAGGGGCGCGCAGAGTGAGACGTGGCACGCAAGACCCCATCCCGCCCGGCTGACGCCATCGTCGCGCCCGATGTGCACGCCCAGGCCGTGGTGTATGAGGGAACACCGATGGCGGGCACGGCGAGTGAGTCCATTCCGGCGACGCCAGCCGGAAGCGCGTCCAGCACGAACAGCCACAGGAACCATGCGAGCCCCGTACCGACGATGGCAACATAGGCGACCGCAAGGATCAGCGGCACGCCGATGACCGCCGGCTTTTCCGGCACCATCCACGCGATAGCAGCAAGTACGATCGCGCCCAGCAACATCTGCCACGCGTTCAGCGAGAGTAAGTCTACTTGCATTGCGCTGCGCAGTTTCTTGACAACGTTGGATTGCGCGAACGATGCCACCATCGTTGCAGCCAAAAATTATAAGATGTACTATTCGTACATCTTCAAATTAGCAGATGCCCGCCATTAAAGCAATGCGTGGCGTACATCTTTTAAGTCCATGCGCCTGACAACCTTCTCCGACTACACGTTGCGCGTGCTCATGTACCTCGCACTCGACCGCACCCGACTCGCGACCATCCCGGAAATCGCGGCTGCGTTTGGAATCTCGCAAAACCACTTGATGAAGGTGGTGCACCAACTCGCGCGCGCGGGCGTGATCGAATCCGTCCGGGGCAAGGGCGGCGGCATCCGACTCGCGCGCGCGCCGGAAGCAATCCGGATCGGCGAGGTTGTACGCGCAACCGAAGGGGAGGGGCCGATTGTCGAGTGCCTGTCCTACAATCCGCACGGCTGCCGAATCGCAGGTACGTGCAAACTTACCCGTGTTCTCGTCGAGGCATTCGACGCACTTTATGAGTCCCTCGATCGCTACACGCTGGCTGACTTGACGACCAATCGACGGGCACTGGCATCGATACTCGTGCCCCGGCCTGCACATGTGGCAACAAAGGTGGCCGCCAGGGGCGCACCGGCTGGCCGCCGGGGTCGAATGACGAACTGATTTTTCAAGATCCCTACTTCCCTCGACGCCGACGATATGACCATCTTGTAGCCTGCGCCGGATTGATCCCGACTATCCTGGAATGAGTCGCGCCATGTCAAAACAACTCGCAATCGAAGAGCCTGGTTCGCCGCCCAATGCACCATCCGGGAAGTTCGCGCTCTGGGCGCTGGGCTTTCGGCCGTTCTACCTGCTCGCGAGCATCTTCGCCGCGGTGTCGATTCCGCTTTGGGTCGCGCAGTACGCGGGCGTCCTGCCGGCCGCCTACGCGCGCAGCCCGCTTTGGCATGGCCACGAGATGCTGTTCGGCTACGCGCTGGCCGTGATCACCGGATTCCTGTTTACGGCAGGCCGTGCCTGGAGCGGTCAGCCGACGCCGACAGGTGCCGCGCTGGTCGCGTTTGCCATGCTCTGGATTGCGGGCCGAATTTTGGTGCTGACACCTTTCGCCATCGCCGCTGCACTGGTGAACGCAGCGTTCCCGATCGCCGTCGCGGTGGCCTTGGCCATTCCGTTCGCGAAGAGCCGCAACCGACGCAATTATTTCTTCGTTGTGCTGCTCATGCTTCTTGGCGTGGCGGTATTGGCGATGCACCTCTCCTGGCTTGGTATGCTGGCCTGGCCCGAACGGGTGAGCCTGCAAGCCGGGCTCGATGTTGTCTTGTTCATCATCGTCGTGATGGCCGGGCGGGTCATTCCAATGTTTACCAATAACGGCATACCAGGGGCCCAAGCTGTCCGCCATCCAGTCGTTGAAAGACTCGCGCTCGGGGGTGTTCTGGCGCTGCTCGGCGCGGACATACTGCAGGCGCCGTTGGGCGTGATTGCGGGCATCGCGGCTGTCGCGGCCCTCGCGCACGCGACCCGGCTTTTCCTCTGGCAACCTTGGCGAACACTTCGAACGCCACTTGTGTGGGTCTTGCACGCGGCTTACGCCTGGATTGTCATCTATCTCCTTTTGCGTGCAATGGCGGCGGTCGGGCTGGTCGCAGAATCGCTCGCGGTACACGCGCTGACAATAGGCGCCATTGGCGGCATGACGATCGGCATGATGACGCGCACCGCGCGTGGCCACACCGGGCGCGCGCTTGTTGCCGACGGATTCGAGGTCGCGTGTTTCGTCCTGATCCAGTGCGCTGCGGCGTTCCGTGTCGTCGGCGCCGTATTGTTTACCGACGTCTACATGTATACGGTGATCGCCTCGGCAATTTGCTGGTCGGCCGCGTTCGCCCTGTATGCAATTCGATATTGGCCCATATTGTCGCGGGCACGGCTCGACGGCAAACCAGGGTAGACGATAATGGACTTACATCAGATTCGACCCATCAACAGCAGGACAATCAGGATGAGCACGACCACGCCAAGAATTCCGCTGGGGAAATAGCCCCAGCTACGGCTATGCGGCCACGAAGGAAGGGCGCCGATGAGCACCAGGATCAGTACGATGAGGAGAATGGTCCCGAGAGACATTATTGTTCCTTGTTGATGGCATCGAACTTGATGCAGGCCCAATGTTGGGGGAGCGCGCGCGTGGGCGAGGTCGGCGAAACACTCAAACGGTGGTCAGCGGAAGCCTACACGCTGCCATTCCTGCGGCGTTTGCACCACCACCGCGCCCACCACCTACGCGCCCGGATGCAGCCACATCAGGGCTAACCGTCATCCCCCTTGAACTTGCGCAGGTTCTTGAAGACCAGCGGCGCAATCAGCGCGATGAATGCAATCGCGAGCAATGTGGCCGAGCTGGCGTGCTTGAAGAACACCAGTTCATCGCCGAGGCTGATCTGCAGCGCGCGGCGGAACTGGCTCTCGGCCATCGGCCCCAGGATCAGGCCCACGATCATCGGCGCGACCGGGTAGTCCCAGCAACGCATCAGGTAGCCAACGATCCCAAAGGTGACCAGCATCACGAGTTCAACCGGGGAGGGATTTGCGGCCAGCGTGCCCATCACGGCGAACACCAGGATGCCGGCGTAGAGCCACGGCTGCGGCACCTTGAGGAGCTTCACCCAAAGGCCGACGAGAGGCAGGTTCAGCACCAGCAGCATCAGGTTGCCGACGAAGAAGCTGGCGATCAGGCCCCACACCAGATCGGCGTTGGTGATGAAGAGCAGGGGCCCAGGCACGAGGCCGTATTGCTGGAAGCCCGCAAGCATCATTGCGGCCGTCGCCGAAGTCGGCAGGCCGAGTGCCAACAGCGGCACCAGCGTGCCCGTGGCGGCCGCGTTGTTCGCGGCCTCCGGTCCGGCCACGCCTTCGATGGCGCCGTGGCCGAACTCCTCGGGCTTGACCGCGAGCTTGCGCTCCAGCGTGTAGGAAAGGAGCGTCGGCACCTCGGCGCCGCCGGCGGGCAGGGCGCCGATCGGAAAGCCGAGGCCGATGCCGCGAAGCCACGGCTTCCACGAGCGCTTCCAGTCTTCCTTCGTCATCCACAACGAGCCGCGCACCGCCTCGAGTTTTTCCTGCACACCGTTGAAGCGCGACGCGATGTACAGCGTCTCGCCCATGGCAAAGAGCCCGACCGCCAGCGTCGTGATCGAAATGCCATCCAGCAGCGCCGGCACGCCGAACGCCAGCCGGGATTGCCCGGTCAACTTGTCGATGCCGACGAGGCCGAGCACCAGCCCGAGTGCCAAGCTGGTGACGCCGCGCAGCACCGAGTCGCCGAACGTTGCCGACAGCGTGATGAATGCCAGCACCATCAACGCAAAGTAATCCCATGGCCCGAACTGCACGGCGAATTCCACCAGCCACGGTGCCAGCACGCAGATCCCGATCGTCGCGATGGAGCCGGCGACGAAGGAGCCGATGGCCGCGGTGGCGAGCGCGGGACCACCGCGTCCGGCCTTCGCCATCTTGTGGCCCTCGATCGCGGTGGCGATCGACGCGGCTTCACCCGGCGTGTTGAGCAGGATGGCGGTCGTCGAACTGCCGTACATGCCGCCGAAATAGATGCCGGCGAACATGATGATCGAGCCGGTCGGGTCGAGCTTGAACGTGATCGGCAACAGCAGTGCCACGGTGAGCGAAGGGCTGATGCCTGGCAGAATGCCGACCAGCGTGCCCAGCAGTACCCCCACGCCGGCAAACAGCAGGTTGCCGGGCTGGATCGCGACGAGCAGGCCCTGGCCCAGCAGCGTGAACACTTCCATGGTGGTCTTTCAGCCGAGCAGGCGCTCGAGGGGTCCCGTAGGCAACGTGAGGGTCAGAGCCAGCGTGAAGAAGGCGTACACGACTGCGGCGAGAACAAAGCCGATCAGCGGCGACTTGATTCCGATCGGTTGTCCGAAGGCGCGCGCCGTTGCGGCGAAGAGCCACGTCGAGCCGAGAATGAAGCCGCCACCGAACTGCAGGATGGCAATCATGCCGAGCAATCCGCCCAGCACCCAGGCAAGCGCGCCGCGGTTCTGCAGGACCTCTTCCAGTTCGTGGTCTTGCCGTCCTGTGTGGGCGGCGCGCGCACGGACTGCGGCCACCGCGTGCGCGACGCCGAGGATGACGAGCAACCCGGACACCATCTTCATCGCGACTGTCGGCCCGACGCCCACGGCCGCCGAAGGCGCCATGCCCGTCACGTCGAACGCAATCAGCACTGCCAAGCCGAACAGCAGCACAGCGACCGCGGCAAGCGCATGCCAGCCGGGGCCGCTTGGCTCCGGTTGGGTCACTTCACGAGCCCGATCGTCGTCAGCACTTCCTTTACGCTCTGCTGGTCCGCCTTGATGAATGCAGCGAACGCGTCCGCGTCAAGGTAGGCATCATCCCAGCCGCGCGCCTTGAGGATCTTGGTCCACTCGGGCGACTTGACCGCCTTCGACACCGCACCGCTGAACGCCGCTTTCTGCGCGGCAGTGATACCAGGCCCGGCCACGATGCCGCGCCAGTTCACGAGTTCCACGTTGATGCCCTGTTCCTTGATCGTCGGCACGTCGACGCCGTCGATGCGCGTGCCCGACGAGACAGCGAGGGCGCGCAGCTTGCCGGCCTTGATCTGGCTTTCGAATTCGTTGTAACCGGAGACACCGGCCGTGACCCGACCGCCGAGCATTTCAGCGAGTGCTTCGCCACCGCCGGAGAACGGCACGTAGTTGAGCTTCGCCGCATCGCCGCCGGCCTGCTTGGCCACGAGACCCGCGAGGATGTGATCGGCGCCGCCTGCAGAACCGCCGGCCCACACGACCTTCGAGGTGTCGGCCTTGATGGCGGCCGCGAGATCCTTGAGCGACTTCAGCGGCGAGTTCGCCGGCACCACGATGACGAGCGGATCGCCGGTCAGGCGGGCAATCGGCGTCACGGCGTCGAGGCCGACGGGAGACTTGTTGGTCAGGATTGCACCGACCATCGTGATGCCCATGACCATCAACTGCGTGCCATCACCTTTCGCGTTGTTGACGAACTGCGCCAACCCCACCGTGCCGCCCGCGCCCGGAACGTTGACGACCTGCACGTTCTTCGCCGCACCGGACGCGGTCAGCGCCTGCTGCAGTGATCGCGCCGCGGTGTCCCAGCCGCCGCCGGGACCGGCCGGCGCCATGATCCTGAGGTCGAGTGGAGCCTGCGCCCATGCCGTTGCGGGCACGCCGCCAAGCAGCAGTGAAGCAGCGGCCACGATCGTGGCGCGACGGGCAATCTTGAACGTGAATGTCATCGAAAGTCTCCTGGTGGAATGGCCTTATAGGTTTGCGTACAACTGCATCTTATGACCCAAAAAAGGAAAATGGAAGTCATGGAAAACGTGGGGGGCAATGCAGGTACCAGCGACGCGGAAATTGCCTTCAAGCCGGGACGCCTGTTGATGCATGACACGACCAGCACGCCGGCGCTGGTGGACCTGGCCGCGATGCACAGCACGCTGGCCGAATCGGGCATCAATCCGGCGATCCTGAATTCTAGCCTGCCGGTCGATGTGTCGGTCGACCATTCGCTTCCGGTGAAGGCCTATGCGCGGCCCGACGCGCCCGAACTGACCATGGCGTTCGAGATCCCGCGCAACGCGGCGCGCTACACGTTCGATCTTGCCTGAAGGGAAAGGCGTGTCGCCGCCGTGCCGGCAAGCAGCGGATGCTCAATATAGTGATCGAGTTCGCCGCGCCACCATAGCCGCACGGGCTCCACCAGACTGACGTGGCGGTGGCCGGTTTTCGAGTCGCGGAACCGTGGGTCATAGCGCCATAGTCGCCATGCGCAGAGATAACGCATCCGTAACAGCCGCGCAGTGCCCACGGTCTGCCGGTGGCCGGGCATCCGCCGCATCAACCGCATCATGGCCCGATGGGCGCGTGCCATCTTCCTGCGATACCAACCGCCCAGCATTTGATCCGCTGCAATGCCCCACGTGCGACGCACGACAGGCACCAGGAACGCAATCGGAAAGATGATCAGCAGAATATGCAGATAGACCTGGCTCGCAATCAGCACCGCGACGATGCATAGCTTCCAGAAGAGATGCAGGCTGACCCACCGGTTGCGCAACACGGTGATGGCGGCCCGGAGTTTCCCGCGCCATCCATGCGCCTTCTTCAGCTTTTGGTCGCTCAGGATGACGCTGCCCGCGTACCCCAGTCCGACACCGGCCACCGCGGTGGCCACGCGCGCCAATCGGCGTATGCCTACTGTCCGGGCCACGGCGCTGACGAAGCCACCGAACAAGCGTATGGCGCTGTTCGCCAGAAACGCGACGCCGTTCCAAACGAAACGCACGGCAGTACCGATCGCGTCGTAGCCCGTGAAAAAGTGCACGGCGACGAAGACCGCGATCACCATGATCAGGAACGCGGCGATCCAGCCACGCCTGCGGACTTTCAGCGTCGCCATCGTCCTGCGCCGATGCGCTGTCCTTCGCACCGGCCAGCGCTGTTTCGCAGCAACCCGGATGCGCGGTTGCGTGAATCGACGCGCATCTCGCTATTGGCCCGGCGCCACCAGCCCGAAGGAAGCGCCCTGGGGATCAAAGGCGCTCAGCGCCATTTCGCCACCCGGACCTTGCCGCCGGCGGCCACGACTTTCCGAACCGTGTCATCCACATGGTCGACGCCCAGATTGCCGAGCCACTTCGGCCGCGCCCTCGACGCCTCCGGGTGCTTGGACCTCAGTTGGTACCAGATGAAACTGCCGTGCGAGTTGCTCAACGCGATCTCCTGGATTGATCTCTGAACTCGCAATCATGCACTGGTTGCCCGCGCCTTGACAAACGGCAACGGCAGTGGAGGATTACGGCATCCGACTCACGCCAAAGGATTGCGATGAAGCGCAGCACCGACCGGTTCCTCACGACCCATACGGGCAGCTTGCCGCGGCCCGTGGACCTCATCAGAATGATGGTCGCGAAGGAGGAGGGCGTTCCGGTCGAACCTGCCGCGTTGGCGCAACGTGTCGCCTCCGCCGTCGACGAGCTGGTGAAAAAGCAGGTCGAGTCGGGGGTCGACATCGTCAACGATGGCGAGATGAGCAAGCCGAGCTATGCCACCTACATCAAGGATCGGCTGGCGGGTTTCGGTGGAACGGGCAACACCTTTGTCTATCAGGATCTCGCCGGCTTCCCCAATCTCGCCAAGCGCGTGTTCGGCGATCCCGGGCGCTCGCGCCGCAAGACGCCGGCCTGCAATGCGGCGATCGGCGTGCGCGATCCGGGGGCAGCGCAGGCTGACGTCGATCACCTGCAGGCAGCGCTCGCGGGTGTGCAAGTGCGCGATGCGTTCCTTACGGCAGCGTCACCCGGGGTCGTGTCGCTCTTCTTCCGCAATGAACACTATCCATCCGAGGAAGCGTATCTGTTCGCGATTGCCGAGGCGATGCGCCAGGAATACGAAACGATCGCCAAGGCCGGGCTCGTGCTGCAGATCGACTGCCCGGATCTCGGCATGGGCCGGCACATCCAGCACGCGGAACTCTCGCTGCCGGAATGGCGCAAGAAGGCGCAACTGCACGTCGAGGCGCTCGACCACGCCACGGCCAACATCCCGCCCGAGCAACTGCGCATGCACCTCTGCTGGGGCAACTACGAAGGGCCGCATCACTGCGATGTTCCGCTGGCCGACGTGATCGACATCGTATTGAGCGCGCGGCCCTCGGCGATCGCGCTCGAAGCCGCGAATCCGCGGCATGCGCACGAGTGGAAGCTCTTCGAGACGGTGAAGCTGCCCGAAGGCAAGGTGCTGATCCCCGGCGTGATCGAGTCGAAGTCGAACTTCATCGAGCACCCGGAACTGATCGCGCAACGCATCGGCCGCTACGCCAACCTGGTCGGCCGGGAAAACGTGATCGCCGGCAGCGACTGCGGCTTCGGTACCTGGGTCGGGCAGGCCGCCGTGGACCCCGACGTCGTCTGGGCAAAGATGGCCGCGATGGCGGAGGGCGCGCGGATCGCGTCGCGCGAATTCTGGAAGCAGTGAGGGCGCGGCTTCGACGGCCTTCAGGCGGCGGCGAACCCGAACAACCGGCATCGTGACGCGACAGGGGGCGTGCTGCGTGCGTGCGCGTCCTACACGCGGCGTCCATATGTCCTACCGGGGTTCTGGCATTCGACCGGCTACGCGTTGCAGCACGGTTGGCGATCATTACCCTACGCAGCACCCGCTGCCTCTTCCCCAGGAGACCACTCATGAATTCGCCGAATTCCGTCGTCGAGAACGCAGCCGCCAAGGCCCACACCACCGTTGACAGTGCCGCGTCGAAGGCCATCCCCGCGGTCGACAAGACTGCGGAATTGGCCCACCGCACGATCAACCGCGTGGCCGACGCTGCCGCGCCTGCAGCCGACTGGGCCTTGCAAAGCGGGCAACAAGTCTCTGAAAAGTACAACTCGGCAATGGATACGTGCGTCGCCACGGTGCGTGAGCGGCCGATCGCCACGATCGCCGGCGCGCTGCTTGTCGGCTATCTGTTCGGTCGCTTCCAGCGCTGACCGAGGCGCCACGTCATCATGTCCGCGACCCCTTCCGCTCAAGACGGCACCACGCGTCCGCCCGCGCCGTTGGCCACCCTGGTGCGGCGCGTGGTCGACGACGTGATGTCCACGTTTCTCGGGCACCTCGAGTTACTCGGCATTGAGGCGCGGGACGCAGGCAACGCTGTTGCGCAGATATCGGTCGTGGCAGGTGTGGCGATCCTCCTGCTGGCGTCAGCGTGGTTCCTGCTGCTCGCCGCAGGCGTCGTCGGCCTGATTGCAATCGGCCTGCATCCTGCCGTCGTGCTCGTCTTGGCCGGTCTTGTTTCGCTGGGCGCCGGAGTCGCGCTTGCATTTTCTATCCGCCCGAGGCTGAAGTCGCTGCAATTTCCGGCGACGTTGCGTCAACTCCGCTGCGCCGTCGACGCGCATACGCCAACGTGAATCGCGAAGAACATGAGGCGGACGTCGCCCGAGTTGAGCAACGGCTCGCCGCCGGTCGCCTGCGAATCCAGCGCGATTGGAATGAACTCGGGGCGGCCGTGACGCGCAAGGCAACATGGGCGCCGTTGGCGCTTGG
>JBBQEY010000016.1:0-26550 GCA_038321425.1 Burkholderiales bacterium
CAGCCTCGCGGGTATGACGCGCCGAACCAGCGAGGCTGAAGCCTCGCCTACAGCCCTTCACAACCTGCGAGGCTGAAGCCTCGCCTACAGCTCTTCACAACCAGCGAGGCAGAAGCCTCGCCTACAGCTATTCACACGAGCTATTTGCGGCAACTGACCGGCAGGTACTTCGCGGCAATTCCTACAGGCACGCAGATCCATGCCAGTTGCTGGGGCGCTGCCATCGTCGGCGCCAGCAGCAGTTGACGGCCCGCCAGTTCCGCCACGGCGGAGCCCAACACCATGCTGAGCCGGCCGTTGGCCGGATTGACCGAGATGCTTTCGAGCAGGTTGCCGCTGTTCTCCACCAGCTTGGCCGCGTCATGCAGCGACAGGCGCAGCGGATTGCGGTTGTTCCAGCTGGACTCGACCAGCTGCTGCAGCGGTTCGATCACCGTGAGCAACGTGGCAACCTTAATGCGCACGTTCCGCTCGTCGAGCATCGCGCTCATCCGCGGTACCAGCAGCAGCGAGAGCGCGACCGCGATGCACAGCCCCGCGACCGCCCCGCCCACCGCGGCCGTGGGCCGGCATGCGGCCAGCCATTTGGCGATGCCGGTGGCCCCCACGCTGAAGGCTTCGGCCTGCGCGACCAGCCGCTTGACCCGCCCGTAAACGTGCATGTGCGCGAACAGCGCTGCCAGGATGCCGGGAACAAGCCACACCAGCAGCGCGGCCACTGCAACCCACGTCCACAGCGAATCGCCGAGATCGGGCTCGAGGGCGACGAATGCGGCAGCCCCGGCCACCGACAGCGCCGCATAACCCGACGCCGGTAACCACAGACGGCGATAGCATGCCCAGGCGCTGCCGAAGAACAACGCGCCCCAATGCCAGCCCGGCAACGCGCGGCCAGCGCGCTCGTAGCCGATGAAGCGCGGCACGTAGCGATCAGCCCCCGGACCCACGGCAATGCGGAACTGGACCGCGCGCGATGGCGGCACGACCGTTTCACGCCGCTCGAGCGGCGATTCCCACGGCATGCGCACCGTGTCGCCGATCGGAGGAAGGGGGGAAGCACGCGCGGTACCCGCTGCTGGAGCGGGTGAAGGGAATCGAACCCTCGTCGTAAGCTTGGGAAGCTTCTGCTCTACCATTGAGCTACACCCGCGATCACCCTGGACATCGTTCATTTTACGCGCGCCACGCACTGACGAGCAACGCTTGATTCATCGCGCCTCGGGGCCGCGCGGCACCATCACCCAATGAACTTTGCGATCTGGTCGAGCGGCCTGCGTCCGATATCCGGAACCTTGGCGTCATCGGCAGGGTGGCCGACGACCAGCAGCAGAAACGGACGATGATCGTTGTCGAGCGCGCACAGTTCGTTCAGGAATCCCATCGGGCTTGGCGTATGCGTCAGCGAGACCAGCCCGGCATGGTGAATCGCGGCGATCAGCATGCCCGTGGCAATGCCGACTGACTGCGTGACGTAGTAGCTCGTTACGCGGCGCCCGTCGGGCAAGTGGGAGTGTTTGCGCTCGAAGATCGCGATCAGCACTGGTGCGGCGTCAAGGAAAGGCTTGTGTTCGTCGGTGCCCAGCGGTGCTAGCGCGTCCTTCCACTCCTGCGGAGCACGTCGTACGTAGAAGTCACGCTCCTCGACCTCCGCCGCTTCCCGGATGCGATGTTTCATGGTGGCGGAAGTAATCACGACAAACTGCCAGGGCTGCAGGTTGGCGCCACTGGGCGCCGTCCCCGCGGCCAGCAGGCACTGCTCGATGATCTCGCGGTCCACCGGGCGTGTGGAAAACTCGCGCACGGTGCGCCGGCCGGCAAGTTCTTTGCAAAACGCGCGTGCGCGGCTCGACATCTCCTCCGCCGTGAATGCACGGTAGGCGGGCAACGGTATGAATTTAGCGGTCATGGCGCGCGCATTCTACGCATGCCGTGCTGCGACGGGCAACGTTCGATTGCGACGGCCGCCGATTGCGCGTAAGGTGGAGCCAACGCTAGGGGTCCTGGCCGCTGCCGCTGTTCATGCGGGGCCGGGTGAGATCAAACCCTTGGAACCTGACCCGGATAATGCCGGCGCAGGGAAGCGTGAAGCTCCCACTTCCGCTCCTCGCGCCTGCCTGTGCCATGAGGAGAACGCCATGAACGCCCCCGACCAGTTTTTCGCACGCGACGCGAAGGTGGACACCGCCGCAGTCGCACCGCTGCCCGCATCGCGCAAGATCCACGTCGAAGGCTCGCGACCCGACATCCGCGTGCCAATGCGCGAGATTTCGCAAAGCGATACCGCCGCATCGTTCGGCGCCGAGAAGAATCCGTCGCTGACGGTCTACGACACGTCCGGACCCTACACCGACCCGGCCGCGGCCATCGACATCCGCAAGGGACTCGCACCGCTGCGCGCAGCATGGATTGCCGAGCGTGGCGATACCGAGGCCCTGCCGGGGCCGTCGTCGGCCTTTGGCGTCGCGCGGCTGGCGGACCCTGAACTGCAGGGCCTGCGCTTCGACCTGCACCGGATGCCACGCCGCGCCAAGGCCGGCGCCAACGTCTCGCAGATGCACTACGCGAAGCAGGGCATCATCACGCCGGAGATGGAGTTCGTCGCGATCCGCGAGAATCTGCTCCGCGCGGAGTTGGTGAGCCAGTTCCCCGACACCGTGTTGCGCCAGCATCCGGGGCAGGATTTCGGCGCGTCGATCCCGCGTGTCATCACGCCGGAATTCGTCCGCGACGAAGTGGCGCGCGGCCGTGCGATCATCCCCAACAACATCAACCACCCGGAATCCGAGCCGATGATCATCGGCCGCAACTTCCTCGTGAAGATCAACGCCAACATCGGCAATTCCGCCGTGTCGTCGTCCATCGGCGAGGAAGTGGAGAAGATGACGTGGGCCATCCGCTGGGGCGGCGACACGGTGATGGATCTGTCCACCGGCAAGAACATCCACGAGACGCGCGAATGGATCGTGCGCAACTCGCCGGTGCCCATCGGCACCGTGCCCATCTACCAGGCGCTGGAAAAGGTCGACGGCAAGGCCGAGGACCTGACGTGGGAAATCTACCGCGACACGCTGATCGAGCAGGCCGAGCAAGGCGTGGATTACTTCACGATCCACGCCGGCGTGCTGCTGCGCTACATCCCGCTCACCGCCAAGCGGATGACCGGCATCGTCTCGCGGGGCGGCTCGATCATGGCCAAGTGGTGCCTGGCGCACCACAAGGAAAGCTTCCTCTACACGCGCTTCGAGGAAATCTGCGAAATCATGAAGGCCTATGACGTCGCGTTCTCGCTCGGCGATGGCCTGCGCCCGGGTTCGATCCAGGACGCCAACGACGAAGCGCAGATGGGCGAGCTGGCCACGCTCGGAGAACTCACACAGGTGGCGTGGAAGCACGACGTCCAGGTGATGATCGAGGGCCCCGGCCACGTGCCGATGCACATGATCAAGTACAACATGGACGAGCAGCTGCGCCTGTGCGGCGAAGCGCCGTTCTACACGCTGGGGCCGCTCACCACCGACATCGCCCCCGGCTACGACCACATCACCAGCGCGATCGGCGCGGCGATGATCGGCTGGTACGGCACGGCGATGCTCTGCTACGTCACGCCGAAGGAGCACCTCGGCCTGCCCAACAAGGCCGACGTGAAGGACGGCATCATGGCGTACAAGCTGGCTGCGCATGCAGCGGATCTCGCCAAGGGCCACCCCGGTGCCCAAATGCGCGACAACGCGCTCTCCAAGGCGCGCTTCGAATTTCGCTGGGAAGACCAGTTCAACCTCGGCCTCGACCCCGACAAGGCGCGTGAATTCCACGACGAAACATTGCCGCAGCATGGCGCCAAGCTCGCGCACTTCTGCTCGATGTGCGGTCCGCATTTCTGCTCGATGAAGATCACGCAGGATGTGCGCGAATACGCGGCCAAGCTCGGCGTCTCCGACGAGGAAGCGCTGCAGAAAGGCATGGAAGTGAAGGCGGTGGAGTTCGTGAAAAAGGGTGCCGAGATTTACAGCAAGGCTTAGAAGTTTCGAGAATGCTTGCCGGAACATAGCGACTTCAGCTCAAGGTTTCGCTGCGCGATGTCGAGCCGCTGCGGGCTCGGCACGGGCCCCGCTCGTGCCGACCGCCAAGGCCCACGCGGAGATCCTCCCCAACACGCCCGAAGCAGCCTGTTGCCAGCCCACTGCGGCCGCAAAACGACGGACGGACCGGTTGACCCGAACGACCGAACCCCCAATACTCGGCCTCGCGTGATTGAGTAATTTGCTTGCCCTCCAAGGTCGCTGCCGGCCCGGCAGCGACCGCCCCCTCGACGCCAGCCCGGCGCCACCGCATGCCTGAACCGCACGACCATGACACCCGCGCACGCTTGCAACGCCTGATCGAGTACCCGCGCGTGCAGCACACGATCATGGCGCTGATCCTGATCAATGCGGTGGTCCTGGGGCTGGAAACCTCGGCCACCGCCATGGCCCACGCCGGTGGGCTGCTGCTGGCCGTCGACAAGGCCATCCTGGCGGTGTTCGTGGTCGAGATCGCGGCGCGGCTGTGGGTGCACCGCAGCGCCTTCTTCCGCGACCCGTGGAGCGTGTTCGACTTCAGCGTGGTGGCGATCGCGCTGGTGCCGGCATCGGGGGCGCTGGCCGTGCTGCGCGCGCTGCGCGTGCTGCGCGTGCTGCGGCTGCTGACGGTGGTGCCGTCAATGCGCCGCGTGGTGGGCGCGCTGCTGTCGGCCATCCCCGGCCTGGGCTCGATCGCGATGGTGCTGGCGCTGCTGTTCTACGTGTTCGGAGTCATCGCCACCAAACTCTTCGGCGAAGCCTTTCCCGTTTGGTTCGGCACGCTGGGCAAGTCGCTGTACACGCTGTTCCAGGTGATGACGCTGGAAAGCTGGTCCATGGGCATCTCCAGGCCCGTGATGGAAGTTTTCCCGCTGGCCTGGGCCTTCTTCGTGCCCTTCATCCTGATTGCCACCTTCACCATGCTCAACCTGTTCATCGCCGTCATCGTCAGCGCGATGCAGACCTTCAACGCCGAAGAAAGCGCCAGCACCGTGGCCGCGGTGGACGAGGCGCGCGACCATGTCGAAGCCGACGTGCATGCACAAATCGGCGCGCTGCGCAAAGAGATCGCCGAGCTCAAGGCACTGCTGCTGGCGCGCCCGCCGGCCGGCCGATGAACCGGTCACGGGCATAGACTTGCTCCTGCACGCAATCCATTGCCGGAGACAGCCATGACCATCATCCGCCACGCCGACCTGATCGAAAGGAAAGGAAATTCAACACACCAAGCCGAGAATTGCGGGCTTGGTGAGGCCGGTCAAGCGGCGAGCTCGCGCCGACGATCCTCCGCCCACTCTGCAATCAGGCTATCTTCTCGAACTGCACACGAGACGGCCAACCCCGCCTACCGATTGCTCCCGGCTCAGGCGCTGCGAATCGGGATCACCTGGCGCCCGCCAACGGCGAGAGCGGCAGGCCGATGCCTATGATGGCCAGCACCACGACCTCGGCCGCGCGGGCATGCCATTGCAGTTTCATGCGCAAGGGTCCTCGTCGAAGGCGATACCGCCGGGCACCGGGCCGATCAGTCCAGCGAAATCGAAACGGTCGCGATCCATCAGGTGCGAGGGCACGACGTGGGTCATCGAGGTGGCGATCGACGCGCTGCGCCACGGAGGGCGCGTTTGCCACTCGGCGAGCAAGGCCGTGACCTCGCGGCGCTTGATGGAGGAGAGGTTCAGGAACAGTGTCTCAGGCATGTCGTCGCGGTGGTGGCCCCAGCAAGGAAAGAAGATTCAACCACCAAGCCGAGTATTCCGGGCTTGGTGATACCCGTCAAGCGGCGAGCGAGCGCCGACGACCCTCCGCCCACGTGGTGGCGAGGCAGGTTCCCGGGTCGATCGCGCGGCAATGCGGTGCTGGCGAGCAGCCTTCAGGTCAGTTGGCGGAAGCCGACGCAAGCCGCCCCCCCCGCAGCACCCTGCAGGTCGGGGTCGCGGCGCAGGAAGTAACGTAGTCGCGACCCCTCACTCCCACTCGATCATTTCCTGCTCCGATCCGTTGGCGACGCTGCGGCGGCCGGCCTGCGCAACAAGCTGCCGCCGCAGTTACCGCCGCCGATCGGCCGCCGCGACGAACTGACGGCATTGCACCTGCGCTGAAGGTCGCCCGGCGCCGATGTCAGCTGCTCAAAGCTTGTCGGCCGACGTTGCGAAGATCGTTTTCCAGTTGCTCTCGCCCTTGCGGATGACGCCGCTGGTGTCGGGCAGGAAGAGCTTGTTGTGCGCCGCGTCGGAGCTGTTGAGGTACAACTGGCCGTCGACCACGGCCCAGTACTCGTTCGGCTTGGTGACGACCTTCTTGCCTTTGCTCGCACCGGCCGAGCACCAGCCGCCGTAGGCTGGCGCGTACTTGGCCGGGTTGGCGACGAACAGATCACGGTTTGCCGCGCTTGCGAACTGCCAGGTGACGCCCTGGTACTCGGCAGTTAACTGCGCCGAGCCCATCGCCGGGGCCTTTTGCACGTGATAGGCCACGGGGTCGTAACCGCCGATGGCCGCACCGCCGGCGATATAGTGCTCATCGGCGGCCACTGCGGCGGTCAGTGGCACCAGCGCCAGCACGGCGACAGCGGTGCAGCGGCGAATCAAAGTCATGGATGACGACATGTGGTGAACTCCTGAGGTGGGTGGGGACACGGGCCGGATGTGCGGCAAGCGCCGGGCGCCCGAGTCCGGGTGAACCTGAGCCTCGACGCTGACTTTGTGGTCGCCGGCTGGTCGCCGCCCTTACACGCAAGCGCGCAGGCCGCCCGCCGCCGCACAGGTTGTATGTAAGCCCCGGCGATGCCGGGCGACCGAGGCTCGGTTGCTACCTTCGCGGCTGCGGGGCAGACCCGCCCCTGCGGCGCCCGAGCGCGCCAACAAGGCAGGGCGCCACCCGGAAGTTTTTAGCCGGCAGACGCAGCGCTACACGGAATGGGAGGCGACCATGCCGCCTGGAGCGCGGCCTGATGGGTGACGTCGAGCCCGTCGGCGAAGGCGTCTCCGAGCTTCGGATTCACTTCGGTGCGGGTCGGCGGCTGCATTTCGCGCAGCGAGGTATGAAGATTGCCGTGCTGCTGCTAGCAGCCCGACGAGCTGCCAGACTGCTCCACCCCGCGGCAAGAGCCGAAATCGCCGACGCGTCAAAACGCGCCGCGCGATTCGATCCACCGCGGTCGAAGCAGACGTCAGCGCCTGCGTAGCCGCACCAGCGCCGCGCCGCCGAGCAGCAATCCCATCGCCAACAATCCAAACGGTCCCAGCACCGGAATATCCGCCGCCACCGGTAGCGGTGGTGCGGCAGCTCTCCCGAACTGGAGATGGTCGACCTCGATGCCGCAATCGGCTGTTTGGCTGATGCACCTGCGTGCGCGCACAGGCGTTGACGCTAATCCTTTTCCCGACTCAGAATTTCCAGATAGCGCGGGTAGCGATAGACGCGATTGCGCCGGTAACCGGTCACTTCTTCCACGATGCGCAGGGCCTGCAGGTGTTCCAGCATCCGCACCACCGTGTTGTTACTTTGCGTCGTCAGGGTGGCGATGTCACCAATGCGTGAAACAGGCCGGGCGAACATTGCGTCGTAGACGTGCAGGCAGGATGAGGCCACCCCGGCCTAGCGACCGGATGCGCTCGCGATCCGACGCGCCATGCAAGCGCGGCCTTGGTCAATGGCGAGTAGCGTTGCGGAATGTCGTTAAGAAACTCTTCCAGTTCCCCCATCAATCATCGACGCGGTGTTGTGGTGGCGGGATGTCGCCGAACAGCAGAGCTATGCTTCCAGTCTCCAAATTCAACGCACCGAACTTCCAGCAGGAAAGCACCGCCGCGCTGTGGACAACACCCGTTGCCGAGCGTTTCGTTACTGCGGCAATACGTAGGCAACCAACGCATCGCTAATAGGCGTTTCCATGAAATGGTGGCCGCCTGCCATCACGACGACATATTGTCGTCCGTCGACCTGATAAGTCATGACATTGGCTTGCCCGCCACCGGGCAGTACATCGGTCCACAATGTCTCACCGGTCTCGGCATCTATCGCGCGGATGAGATTGTCACTTGCAGCCGCGATAAAGATCAGTCCTCCGGCGGTGACCACTGCGCCGCCGTTGTTGGGCGTGCCGATCGTAAAAGGAATGCCGAACGCCAATCCCCAAGGCCCGTTTGCACGAGCAGTGCCAAAAGACCGGTCCCAAATGGTTTGACCCGTTGAGAGCGAGATGGCGCGAATACCGCCATAGGGCGGTTCCTTGCACAAAAGCTTGGTCAATGGCAGCCGCCAGCCGGCATTGACATCAATCGCATAAGGGGTGCCGGCCTGCGCACTCCCCTCTCCTTCAGCACCGCCTTTGCCGGTATTGCCGTCGGGGCCGCGCGCCTTCCAGCCTTTGCGATCGGCAACTTCACGCGGAACGAGCCGATTGTAATTGGGCATGTCGTTGTAATTTGCATAAATCACGCCACGCGCTGTATCGATCGCAATCGAGCCCCAGTCCGAGCCCCCGTTGTAACCAGGATATTGGATCCAAGGCCGGTCTGCGGTGGGGGGCGTGTAATACCCGTCATAGGCTGCCTGCCGATACTGGATACGGCAGATCATCTGGTCGATCGGAGACATGCCCCACATGTCGCGTTCGGAAAGGTTGGGTTTCCTCAACGTGGCGAAACCACTGAACGGTTGTGTAGCGCTACGCTCCTTCGGCTCAACCCCGCCTTGCGGCACAGGGCGTTCGGCAACCGGATGAAGCGGGCGTCCGGTGCGACGATCCAGCATGTAGATGTCGCCCTGCTTCGAGGACAGGACGATGGCTGGCGTTGCATCGGGCAGATCGACCAGACTTGCCTGACTGCCCAGATCGTAATCCCACACGTCCTTATGCACCGTCTGGAATCGCCAGACAGGTTGCCCGGTCGTTACATCCAGTGCCACCAGGGCAGTCGAAAACTCGTTCTCCTGCAGGCTGCGGTCGGCGCTGTAATAATCGACCGCGCTGTTGCCCATGGGCAGATAAACCAGACCAAGCGCCTCATCAGCCGACGCGGTGGTCCACATATTTGGAGTGCCTCGGGTAAATTCCCTTCCCGGATCCGGCCAACCGGTTTCGCCAGGCCGACCGAGATCCCAAGCCCAACGACGCGCTCCCGTCACCACATCGAACGCCTGAATCACCCCCGATGGGGCACTGTTCGTTTGTCCATCCAGAACCTGCTGGCCGGTGATGACAACACCCCGCACGATGACTGGTGGCGCTGTGATCGACACCATGCCCGGGTAGACCTGCCCCATCCCCTGTTTGATGTCGACCTGACCGTTGACGCCAAAATCGGCGCAGGGCCGTCCCGACGCCGCGTCCACTGCGATCAAGCGCCCATCAAGCGTGCCTTCGATGATCCGCAAGCTGCACGCTGTCTCACTCGCTGCAACCGCAGTGACACCTTGCGAAGGGATATTCTGGATCCCGTCCGGTCCCGAGTTTGGCATTGAGTCAACGGCCGCCGCGGTTCCTCTACGATAGGCGGCAACTCCGCGACAGGTCGCCGAGTAAGGGATCCAGCGCGTCGAAACCTTGGGATCGAAGCGCCATAGTTCCTGCCCCGTTTTTGCATCCAATGCGATGAGAATGTTCATCGCCGAACACAGATAAAGGCGGTTGCCAATCTTCAGCGGGGTCGTTTCTGGCGCGTACTTTCCTTCGCCTGCGCCAGAGGGCAGATCCCCGGTGTGGGCTACCCAGGCACGCTGGAGTCCGCGGACATTTTCGGGCGTGATCTGGGCCAAGCGGGAGAAGCGGCGACCCTCGTACGTTCCGCCCCAAGCGGGCCAGTCGCTACCCGTGGCCTGCTCCAGTCCGGCGAGGCTCTTATCAGGATAAGAACCGCGGACAGGATCGGGGCCGGATATCGCAGCGCCGAACAGCACCACGGCAAGGACCGCGATCGCACCCGCAGCACCCCCGAGCGCGCGCGGCCAGGTTGTCCGCCGAATGAGAAAAGGGGTGACCAGTGCAACCAGGGCGAGCAAAATCGCGTGCGCGACCAGCCGCGGAACCAAAGCCCAAGGATCGGGCCCTGTCTCCCACAAAGCCCAGGGGATGGAGAGCGCGAAAATCGCAGCATACAGCCACGCACCCAGGCGATTGCGACGGAAGATGAGGACGCCCGAAACGACCGTCGTACCGCCAGTAAGGACATAATAAGGCGTACCGCCAACCAGCGCGAGCCAGATACCGCCAAACAGCAGTGTTGCGCCGAACAACACCAGCACTCCCCCCAGTACGGAAGTGAAGAAATTGCGCTGCCCTCCCAATGGAGTTGCCGCGTGCCGTTCAAGATCGATTTCAGCGTTTCCCGATGAACTCATTACGACTCTCTTTTTTGCTCAAGCTAGTGGGCACGCCAGAAGCGGACATCCGCACCACTTGAATTGGCTTCGGCCCACGTTCGGCTCAGGACTCGTCCTCGGCCAACCCAAAACACGAGTCCCGCGGCCAGTACGACGTGCATCGCGTTGTTTCGCGCGCGGACCAATTCGGGGAAAGTCGGTGGAGCCGATTGCTTCGCCAGCTTTCCCCTTTTCAACGCCAATTGGATGTGCTGCTGGTTCACTTATCCAGCATATCGCGCATTCCTTTCACCTTGTCGTGCGCTTGCTTAACGCTTTGAAACTGGCGCTCAACAATGGCGCGTGCGGGCGCGGGCAGTTCTCCATCCAACGCCTTCTTGTATTCCTTCACGGCATAATCTTCGCCGGTTTCGCTGGCCGCCAGGATAGCGTGGTCGCCGCCGCCCAACGCTGATTTCAGATCGATCCAGGCGCGATGTACTGTTGCTCCAACGCTGCCAGTTTGTTCCGGTTTGCTACCCAATGCGCGCACCTGTGGTTGCAGATCAGCGACGAACTGTCCACGAACGCGGCTCTGTTCTAAGCAGAACTCTTTGATCTGTGGTGCCTCGATTTTCTCGGCGGCCTCCTGGTAGCCTTGCTGGCCGTCGCGGTTCATCTCAATCAGACTGTTCAATGTGCTGACCACTTGATCCGGTGTCATCGTAATGTCGCTCATAGCTGTCCCATTCGTTAAAATAAATACCGCGTTGCAACGGCAGATTGATGAAGAGCCGCGGCCGCAACGTAGCCACTGCCCACCGTTGGGTAAGCGCCTCGCCCTGGTGCAGATGATGCCGGCGACGCATCCCATGCGGCGCGGCATGGCTCGCACTCGATATCCATACCGCTAACGAGAATTTAACCTGACAAAACTGTCGATTTCTGTGCGGTATCGAACATAACATCGCATCAACTCTGCAACGGCTGTGCGCGTTCGACGCCACGGAGGATGCGCAAGCCAATCCTGCATGACACGATGCAAAGAATCGCCACCGCGGACGAGCAGAGACGGCCCCCGCGCGACGAAAACGAATCGCTTCATGCGTCGATGCCTCACGCCGACGTGCCGCAGATCAAGATCGCCCTCCGAGCCAGGGTCGCGGTAGGCTTGCATATACGGCGTGCGCTTGTGTTTCCCGTTCGTCGCGGTCGCAACCGCGGGCCGTCTCGGCGCCCGAATGGTTAAATCAGAGGTGGGCAATTGCGTTCGCAAGTCTTGTCCGGACTTGTTCGGCGATAGCCGCGAGCTTCGGATTTTCGATGGCCATCATCGAGGCAACGGGATCCACCGCCGACACCTCGACCTTGCCCCCGTCCCGTTCCTGGACGATAACGTTGCAAGGCAGCATCGTTCCAACTTTGTCCTCTTCCTGGAGGGCCTGGTAGGCAAAGGAAGGATTGCAGGCGCCGAGAATCTTGTACTTTCTGAACTCCACGTCGAGCTTCTTCTTCAAGGTTTCCTTGACATCGATCTCCGTAAGAATTCCGAAGCCTTCTTTCTTGAGAGTTTCCGTTACCTTGACGACCGTGTCTTCGAACGAGAGGTCACTGATCTTGCTGAAGTGGTAGCTCATAAGCTGATTTCCTTGGATGGTCGCGGTGCACGCTTGGCCTCCGCTTCTTGCCCGCATTGCACTGTCAGGCATTGAAGAATGGCAATTTGTCCGCCGGGCACGGGTACGCCGTCGCGTACCGGCTCATTTCTCAGGCGCGGCCCCCCGTAATAAGTGGTTGCGGATGCGCAGTCAATGATTGAGTGCACGACTGCGGCATGTATCGAACACGCTAATGAGCGCACCGACTCTGTTCATCGTGGTGTGGACAACGCCGATGGTCTGTACGCTCTCGCACATAGCGGCCTTGCCAAAATAGCAAGGGTCGCGTTATCAATACACCCCTGCAACAGTGCCGAAAGCAGCATCAAAACCGTGGGCCGCAACGGGCGGCGGCGCTTTTTGGCTCGCGCGGCCTTCCGGCTGCTTCCGTGCGCAAGCTGGATGCGCCGCGGATTCGACGCCGGCATCGACATCGGCGCCGACGGCGCACGGGCGTTGACAGCACCGGCCCCACTATTTAGGCTCGACCGATCCCTGACCACCGGCCATGCCACGAAAGCACCCGAGCACGCGATGAGCGACCCGCAGGCGACGAGCGACCCGCTCGACCAGACCATCACCTTCAGCAAGACCGTCGGCGAGTCCGACGTCTACCTGTTTTCCGGCATCACCGGCGACCTGGCGCCCGTGCACGTCGACCAGGAATTCATGAAGGCCAATTCGCCCTATGGCGAACGCATCGCCCACGGCGTGCTCGTCCTGGGATTCACGTCGACCGCGTCGACCATGCTCTCCGAGCGCCTGCGCGCGCGCTTCGGCTGGCGCTCGATGGTCTCGCTCGGCTACGACGGCATCCGCTTCGTGGCGCCGGTACGCATCGGCGACACCATTACCGTGCGCTACCGGCTCAAGGATCGCTCCGAGGAAAAGCAGCGGACCACTTCCGAGTTCGAAGTCGTCAACCAGCGTGGCGAGACCGTGCTGGTCGGGCGGCACATCATGAAGTGGTTCGCCTGATGGCCAGCAAGGTGGTGAGCTTCGACCAGGCGCTGGCGGCCATTCCCGACGGCGCAGTGGTCGCGGTCAGTTCGTCGTCCGGGCTGAACACTCCCGACCGGACGCTGCAGGCGCTGGGCGAGCGCTTTCGCGCGACGGGACGCCCGCACGGTCTCACCATCATCCTGCCCATCGGCGCCGGCGACATGTACGGCATCAAGGGCATCGACCATGTCGCCGAGCGCGGACTGCTGGCGCGGGTGATCGCCGGCTCCTATCCCAGCGGCCCGTCGTCGTTCGATCCCCCCAGGATCCACGACCTGATCGCCGCCAACGAGGTGGCGGCGTGGAACCTCCCCAGCGGCGTGATCTTCGACATGCTGCGCGACGCCGCGGCCAAGCGCGCCGGCATCCTGACCAAGATCGGCCTGGACACCTTCATCGACCCGCGGCAGGAGGGCGGCAGGATGAACGCCGCCGCGCGTCCCGATATCGTCCGTGTCGTCGACTTCGGCGGCGAAGAATGGCTGCACTTTCCCAACCTTCACCCGGACGTCGGCATCATCCGCGGCACCACCGCCGACGAAAACGGCAACATTTCGATGGAGCACGAGGGCGCGTATCTCGGCGCGGTCGAGGTCGCGCTCGCCGCGCGCAGCGCCGGCGGCCTGGTGATCGCGCAGGTCAAGCGCGTGACCGCAAACGGTTCGATTCCGCCGCAGCGCGTTGTCGTCCCCTCCACGCTGGTGGATATGGTGGTGGTGGACCCGGCGCAGAAGCAGGCAACCGGCATCGACTACGATCCGGCGCTGTCCGGAGAGGTCCGCCGGCCGCTGTCCTCGTTCGAAGCCGTACCCTTCGGGCTCGACAAGGTGATCGCGCGCCGCGCCGCGATGGAGATCGCCCGCGGCGACGTGGCCAACCTGGGCTTCGGCATCTCGCCGCTGGTTCCCTACCTGCTGGTCGAGGAAGGCCTCGCAGCCGAGGTGACCTGGGCCATCGAGCAGGGCGGCGTGGGCGGCGTGCCCGCGTCCGGATTTCCCTTCGGTTGCACCTACAACGCCGAGGCCATCTTCTCGTCACCAGCCCAGTTCACATTCTTCCAGTCCGGCGGCGCCGACGTGGGACTCGTCTCCTTCCTGGAGGTCGGCGCCGACGGCAGCGTCAACGTCTCCAGCCTGCCGGCGCGGCCGCACGTTACCGCTGGCTGCGGCGGCTTCGTCGACATCACCGCGCGGGGCCGGACGCTGGTATTCTCCGGCTACTTCCGCGCCGCCGGCATCGAACTCCGGGTCGCCGACGGCAAGCTGGTCATCGTCCGCGAGGGCCGCATCGCCAAGTTCGTCGACAAGGTGCAGCAGATCACCTTCAACGGCAAGCGCGCGCTCGAACCGGGGCGCCGCGCGGTCTACGTCACCGAGCGTTGCGTGATCGAGCTGCGGCCCCAGGGCCTCACCGTGATCGAGGTCGCGCCGGGCATCGACGTCGAACGCGATGTGCTGGCGCAGGCCGAATGCACACTGCGGGTGGCCGACGACCTGAAGACCATGGACCCGCGCCTGTTCCGACCCGAGCCGGTGGGCGCGTTGCTCAAGCCGCGGCGCGCGCGCGCGTGGCACGCCGCCGCGCCGGTCGTCGCGCCCGCGAGGTATGGATCGTGAGCACGGCAGCGGCGCCCGATCCCGCGCCCCTGCGGCTCGAGCGCGACGGCAGTGTCGCCACGCTGGTGCTGGACCGGCCGGCCAAGCTCAACGCGCTGACGCTGGCGATGCTGGCCGCAATCGACCGGGCCTGCGCCGAGATCGAGTCCGACGGCGGCGTACGCGCGCTGATCGTCACCTCCTCCTCGCCGCGCGCGTTCTGCGCCGGCGCCGACGTCGACGAGTGGTCTGCGCTGTCGCCCGAGCAGATGTGGCGGCGCTGGATTGCTGAAGGCCACCGCGTGTTCGCGCGACTCGCGCGGCTGCACGTGCCGAGCGTCGCGGCGATCGACGGCATGGCGTTCGGCGGTGGGTTGGAACTGGCGCTGTGCTGCGACCTGCGCGTCGCCGCGCAGACCGCCCGCTTCGCGCTGCCCGAGGTGCGCATCGGCATGGCCCCCGGCTGGGGCGGCCCCGCGCGCCTCACCGCGCTCATTGGCGCGGCGCGCGCGAAGCAGATGGCGCTGACCGGCGAGGCCGTCGACGCGCCCACCGCGCTTGCCTGGGGAATGATCAACGAGATGGTCGCCGCGACGGACCTGGCGGCGCGCGCCCGCGCACTCGCCACGACGATCGCCGCCGGCCCGCGCGTGGCGGCGCAGGTCACCAAGCAGCTGATCGACGCCGCCGCCAAGGGCGGCGACCCGGCCGTTCTCGATGCGCTGGCCGCGGGCTATGTTGCGGGAACGGACGATCTGCGCGAAGGAGTTGCGGCGTTTCGGGAAAAAAGAGGGGCGAAGTTCAACGGCGGGTGAGCCTGGAGGAGCGGCTGGTTTCGTGTCGACCTTGCACCTGCGTCGGGATCCGTCCAACCCGGGACGATCATCCGTCCACCCGACCGCGCCCGCGGCAGGGCGTCCCGGACTACCGGCGCTCGCCGCGGTCGACTGAGTCGAACTCGACCACCACGCCTTCGACCTCGCGCTCGCCCGGCCGCCCGGCTTGCAGCGGCTGCTCCCGCAGCTGCTGACGCAGCGCGCGGGTCTTCCACCAGAACCATCCGCCGAACGCGACGCCGACGGTAAGCAGGACCGCGACCAGAACCAGCGAGAACATGAACGCAAGGACGAGACCAATGGCAGCGCCGACGAAGCCGAGCGCCGACGCGGCGAATCCGGACACCGGGCTGTCGTGGCGCTTGTCCGGGCCATGGAGTCCGGGCGTTTCGCGGTCGTGGGGAACTGGCATCGATGGGCTCCGACGCGAAGGCGTCTTCATTCAATGTTAGATATTGGCGCAAAGGAAAGGTTGCAATGCTCCGGATCGAGGCAGTCGTTCATGCCGTCCGTGGGGTTGGAAACCGCGCCGATTCGGCCGTAGCGGCGAAGTCAGCGAGCGCAGGTTGCGCGAGCGGCGATCGCCCAGCCGAGCATCCGGCGGAAAAACCAGACCAACAGGACGAGGCGCTGTTGCAAACCGTCGATGCCTTGGAAACTGCGCTTTCGTTCTACGTCGAAGCCCGTAAGCCGCTGCCGGTGGCGAGCAAGGCCAAGCGTGGGCAGCGTACGGTGCGACCATCGGCGCTGGAGGGGTGAAATTGCGGACGTCATTATCTATGCGACTCGTTTAGCAGATAAGCTCGGGGTTGACGTCAATGAAGCGATTGTCCGGAAGCTGGCCATGAACGCACTGACGCATCCGATTCCAAGGCAATGACCGCCCGCTGAAAATCATGGAACGCCCCAAACTGAAACTGCCTGCAAAGACGGCGTCGACGGAACCCGCAAAGCCGGCCACGTCGCGCGCCTGGCGCGCTTCGCATGGCAAGCCGCCGCCCGTCAGGGCTTCGGCCGTTGTCACATCGCCTGCGGCCTCGACGACAGTATCGACCACCGATCGGCGTGGGCCCACCAGCACGTCGCCTCCGAACGAGCGCCGCGGGTGGACTGATGTCGCGCCATCGTCATCGCGACGACGCACGTCTGGCACCGCCGCCTTTACGCCGCGCACCGACGGCTCGGCCAAACCCGTGCACGAGCCCCACGCCAAATCGGGCAACCGCTCGCGCCGCGCGCCCGATCCGTCGGCACCACCGCCGCGCGCAGCCCCTGCCATACCGCGCGTGGCGCCCACGCGGTCGTCCACGCACGAGAATCCCGACGATCCCCGCCTGTCCAAGCGGATGAGCGAGCTGGGCCTGTGCTCGCGCCGCGAGGCCGATGAGTGGATCGTGAACGGCTGGGTGCGCGTCGACGGCAAGGTCGTCGATGTCCTCGGCACGCGTGTGTCGGGCAGCGCCCGCATCGAGATCGACGCTGCCGGCACCGCGCACCAGTTGGAACAGGTGACCATCGTGCTCAACAAGCCGATGGGCTATGTGTCGGGGCAGGCGGAGGATGGCCATGAACCGGCCATGGTGCTGATCAAGCCCGACAACCGGTGGCCGGACGATTCGTCGCCGACCAAATTCAAGATGGTACATCTGCGCGGGCTCGCCCCCGCCGGCCGCCTCGACATCGACTCCACCGGTCTCATCGTGTTCACGCAGGATGGTCGCGTGGCCAAACATCTGATCGGCCGCGATTCCGAAGTCGAAAAGGAGTATCTGGTACGCGTCGAGGGCACGCTCACCGATCAGGGCATGAGGTTGCTGCATCACGGTCTCGAACTCGATGGCGTGCAGTTGAAACCCGCCAAGGTTTCGTGGCAGAACGAGGCCCAGTTGCGCTTCGTGCTGCGCGAAGGTCGCAAGCGCCAGATTCGCCGTATGTGCGAACTGGTGGGCCTCACCGTGACGGGGTTGAAGCGCGTGCGCACCGGCAGCGTGCCGCTGGGGCCGCTGCCGGTCGGGCAGTGGCGCTATCTGCGGCGGGACGAGAAATTCTGATCGCGCGCAGGCGAGGATTAAGCCTCGCCTACATCGTTGCAATGGGTCCTGCGAGGCTGACGTCTCGCCTACATCGTTGCAATGGGTACTGCGAGGCTGAAGTCTCGCCTAAAGGTTCCCCTCAATCGTCGGGCAACGACGCCAGCCGCACGCGATAGCCGCCCGACTTCTCGTCGCTCTCGAGCTCGAGGCTGCCCGCGCGCGCGGCCTCCTCCAGCATCGTGTTGAACGAGCGGAAGCCGTAATACGATTCGTTGAAGCCGGGTTTGCGGCGCTTCAATGCCTGCTTGACCATCGAGCCCCAGATCTTCTCCTCGGCGCCACGCTCGGTGGTCAGCGCCTCAACAGTTTCGACGATCAGATCAAGCGCTTCCTCGCGCTTGGCCTCGTCGCCCTTGGGCATCGGTGCCACCGTCGGGGCAATGTCGATGGGTGACTTGTCCACGCCGGCCGCGCCGTCGAGCGCTTTCTTTGCCGCAGGCTTCGGCTTGGCGCCGGCTGTGGTCTTGGCCGCGGCGCGCCGCGTGGCTGTCTTCTTCTTCTCGCGGACGAGGTCGTCGTAGAAGATGAACTCGTCGCAGTTGGCAATCAGGAGGTCGGAGGTCGAATTCTTGACGCCCACACCGATCACCATCTTGTTGTTCTCGCGCAGCTTCGACACCAGCGGCGAGAAATCGGAGTCGCCGCTGATGATGACGAAGGTCTCGACGTGCGCTTTCGTGTAGCAGAGGTCGAGCGCGTCGACGACCATGCGGATGTCGGCCGAATTCTTGCCCGATTGGCGCACATGCGGGATCTCGATCAGCTCGAACGAGGCTTCGTGCATCGACGCCTTGAAGGCCTTGTAGCGGTCCCAGTCGCAGTACGCCTTCTTGACGACGATGCTGCCCTTCAGCAGCAGTCGCTCCAGCACCTTGCCGATGTCGAACTTTTCGTAGTTGGCGTCGCGGACGCCGAGCGCGATGTTCTCGAAATCGCAGAACAACGCCATGTTGGTGACTTCGGGTGCGGTAGCCATGGTGGAATCCGAAAGATGCGGGACGCGCAGGAAACCCGCACAATAGCAGCCCCATGGAACTACCCGCCCTCTCCCTACTTGAAACCCGCGTGCTCGGCGTGCTGATCGAAAAGCAGCACACGGTG
Organism: Burkholderiales bacterium; assembly: GCA_038321425.1. Taxonomy (GTDB): domain Bacteria; phylum Pseudomonadota; class Gammaproteobacteria; order Burkholderiales; family Casimicrobiaceae; genus VBCG01. Next base: position 18,650 of record JBBQEY010000016.1, read on the forward strand.
CCCGACTCCTATCCGCTGACACTGAACGCGTTGCTGTCGGGATGCAACCAAAAGACCAGCCGCGAGCCGGTGCTGGACGCCACCGAGGCCGAGGTCTCCGCGGCCGTCGACCGGTTAAAGGGCCTCGACCTGGTCGTCGAATCGAGCGGTGGCCGTGTCATGCGCTATGCGCACAACCTGGCCCGGGTACTCGGCATCCCGGCGCAATCGGTGGCGCTGCTGACGATGATCATACTGCGCGGGCCGCAAACAGTGGGCGAGCTGCGTATCCATACGGAACGCCTGCACCGGTTTGCCGACATCTCGTCGGTCGAGGGCTTCCTGCACGAGCTGGCGGCGCGTCCCGCCGGCGCGCTGGTCGTGGAACTGGCCCGGCTGCCAGGCGCGCGCGAAACCCGCTGGGCGCATTTGCTCTCCGGCGCGCCCGCCATCGCGGCGACCACGGTGGGCGAATGTCCCGAAAGTGACATGGTCACCGTAAGCGAAATCGTTACACTGAAGGCCAATGTCTCGCAGCTGCAGCGGGAGCTGGCGGAGACCCGGGCCATGGTCGAGCGCATGGCCCGCGAACTGGGCATTGCACCAACATGATGGGGTCGTATTCTTTCGCGCACACCGATCACTACCGGCAGGTGTACTTCGATACCAACAAGACGATCCGCGTAGCGTCCGGTGCTGCCGCCTTTCCCTAACTACGCAGCGAGGACGATCATGGGATTGCTCGACGGAATGCTCGGCAATGTATTGGGCGGCATGATGGGTGGCGGACAGCAAGGCGCGCAGGGCCAGAGCCCGCTGATTGCCATTCTGCTGCAGATGCTGCAGCAGAATGGCGGCCTGCAGGGGATGCTCGCCAAAATGCAGCAGACGGGCTTCGGCGACCAGGCGCAGTCGTGGGTGGGCACCGGGCAGAACATGCCGATCTCCCCCGACGCGCTGGCACAGATCTTCGGGCAAGGCCAGCTCCGTAAGATCGCCGAACAACTCGGCATGCCGCAGCAGGACGTGGCCGGCGGGCTGGCGCAACTGCTTCCCGACGTGGTCGACCAGATGACGCCGCAGGGGCAGATTCCCGACAACGACAACGACCTTGTGGCGCAAACGCTGGCGCTGCTGCAGAAGGGCCGGTAGCACGCCTTTCGACCCGGCGGCCACCGGGACCGCCCGGACGTCCCAGCGCGACATCCGGATGGCATGTTTGTTGCGACAACCTCCGCCATGAACGCCACCGCCACGTGGAAGATCCTGCTGGCTAGCGCCGCCTGCGCCCTTGCGCTGGCGGGAGGAGCCGCGCGCGCCACCAGCGTCTTGCCTCTGGAACTGCCCCAGCTCGTAGCCGGATCGCGCGACGTCGTGCACGTCCGCTGCATCGGCACCGAGGCGGCGGCGGATGCCACGGTGGGCGTGGCCACGGTGACGCAGTTCGTCGTTCTCGACCGCGCCAAGGGCAGTGTCGGCGCCACGCTGGTGCTGCGCCAGCCCGGCGGCCGGCTGGGCGCCCAGGTGGTCGACTTCCAGCTGCCCCGGTACCGGGTCGGCGAGGAATACGTGCTGTTCGTGCCGCCCGCCTCGGCGCTGGGGTTCGCGGCGCCGCTCGGGCTCGCCCAAGGCATCTTCCCGGTCAGTGACGGTCCCGCCGGCAAGGAAGTCGGCAACGGGCGCGACTTTGCGGTACTGCTGCGTGACGTCGACGCAGCACAGCTTCCGTCCGGGACGCGCGCGCGGCTGCAGACCAATCCGCAGCAGCGTTCGCGGATCGCATTGGCGGATTTCATGGCCATCGTGCGGGCGCGGGTCGCCACACCATGATGGTCGCAGCCCCAGGTTGGCGGACGATGATGGCCGCATGCGCATTCGGCGCACTCGCGCTGGTCGCCGCGGAGGCGCGGGGCGGTGGTCCGGTGGCGCTGGTCAACAACCAGCCGGTGGTCTATCCCGGTGGCGGTGCCGCACTTGGCCTCAACCTCGACCTGGGTCCGCTCGGCGCGCGCTCGAACGGGCAGGCGTTGGCGCTGGTGCAGGCGGCGCTGGCGCAATGGAATGCGGTGGTCACGTCCACGCTGCGGCTCAACGTCGGCACGCCGCTGGTTGCCGACTACACCGCCATCAATTTCGCCAACGTGTTCAACGATTTCTCCGACGGCATCAACCCGGTTCTCTTCGACAGCGACGGCTCGATCATCGATGCGTTGCTGGGCGCAGGACAAAAGAACAACGTGCTGGGCTTCGCCGGCTCCTCGTACTTCATCGGCGGACCGAACTCCGGCAAGTTCAGCGAAGGACGAGCTGTCCTCAACGGCTTCATCAATGTGTCGGATGGCGTGCTGACCAATGTCGTCGCACATGAGATCGGCCACTTCTTCGGCATGGACCATACGCAGCTCGATGCCACGCAAGGGCTGGTGCAGAGCAATTTCGCGTTGATGTATCCGATTGCGTATCGCACGTTGCCCGCGTTGCACGAGGACGATGCAGCCGCCGTCAGCACGATGTATCCCGCCGCCAACTTCGCGGCGACGTACGGCCAGATGAGCGGTTCGTTCGTTACTCCCGGTGGCGCACCCATTCTTGGCGCCAACCTGTGGGCCCACGAGACGGGCACGGGCAAGGTATACAGCGTGGTGTCGGATTACCTGATGCAGGGCACGGGCTTCTTCCGCCTGGCATTGCCAGCAGGCACCTATACGCTGCACGCGGAATCGATCCACACCGGCTATTTCGGCGGTTCCGGCATCGGGCCCTACGCCGAAACGTCAGGTGACCAGTCGTTCACTGCGCCCCACCCCATTGCGCCCGTCGCACTGGGAGGCGGCGCGGGCCAGGCCATCACCATCACCGCCGGATGCACCGCGAACATCACGTTCCGACTCGACGGCACCGGTAACGTCACCGGCAATTGCGCGGCGACCGCCGGCCCGGGCAGTGCAACCGTCACCGCCAACCCGTATGGACCGCTGTCGGTGCAGGGTGCGACGCTGGTCGGCAATACCATCTCGGACTGGAGTTCGGGCGCCATCATCCAGATGGGCGCCAACGCGGGCACGGCGGGTTCATTCGCGCAGATCGACGTGGCCGGGCTCAACCTTCCGGTGGGCATGATCCTCACCATCCGTTCCGGCGCCGTGGGACAGACGGTGCTGCTCAACAACACCACCAACGCGGCGATCACGATCGACGGCACGCTCACGGCACTAAGCGGCAATGGCGCGCCGTTGCCGAAGCTGTTGTTGCACAACGCGGGCGGCATCGCGGTCAATGCCACCGGTCTCGTGGTGGCCCCCGGTGGCTTGATGATCGACACGCTGGCCGGGACATGGACTGCGGGACAGCCGCTCGTCAACCAAGGCACGATCGACGGTGGTCAGCGCCTTGATCTTCGCGCCAGCGAGATCAACGGTGGCGGCGCTTTCAAGGGCAACATCGTCAATATCAACACATTCGGCAACGTCAACAACCCCATCAACGGCGCCTTCTTCCTGTCCAACAGCCTGCAGGTCTACCCCAGTTCCGGCGATACCACGCAACTGGTGCTGAATGGCTACGGCACGGCGCCGCAGGTGATGAACGTACGCATCAACGGCAACGGGACGGTGGCGATGCCCTCGGTATGGGAGCCGGGCAACCTTGCCCCGCCCAACAATGCGGTCGTGGGGCTGGCCGCCAGCCGGCCGGCCGGCGTGCCAGACCCGTCGTATGGCGGCGGCAGCATGATCGTGCAGGCAACGGGCGCGCTGACCATCGCCAGCTCCGCCGCGCACGATTTCGTGTTTCCCGGCGGCATCGTGTTCAAGGCCGGCGGCACGCTCGACATGCGCGGCGTGCTGATCAACAATGGCTGGACGACCACCGGGAAATCGTTCCAGGGCGTGTTCCTGGAAGCGCCATCCATCGTCAGCACCAGCGGCAACATCCAGATTGCCACCAACAACCTCAACTGGCTCAACCTGAGCACGCTGCCGGCGGCCGCGGTGCGCGCGTGGCAGTTGACGCGTGGCGGGGACAACAGCGCGAGTTTTACGCCCGCCGACACGTTTGCGTCGCACATCAACACCTATTCAGTGCTGATCAATGCCGCAGCGTTGGGTCAGTGCTGGGTATGCCTCGTGAACACGGCGCCGGTGAACCTGTTCTGAAGCGCGCGCCGGGCCGGCTTCGCACCGCGCCGGTCGGCAGTATCTAGTCCTGCCGCCAGGGCAATCCAGCGACACGCCAGCCGTTCACCGTGCGCTGGCCCTGTGCGTTCTTGTCGCCCTCGAAGCCTTCGAGGATGTTGAACGCGGCGGCATAGCCGTTGCCGGTGGCCAGCACCGCCGCGTGGTGCGAGCGCACGCCGCTGCGGCAAAGGAACGCGACCGGACGGGTCGGGGCGACCTTGGCGCGCAGCTGGTCCATGAAACCGTCGTTGCGCTTCTTCGCCGGATAGTCGTACCACTCGATCTGCTCGCTGCCCGGCACATAACCGATCAGGTCACGTTCGGCCAGCGTGCGCGTGTCGACAAGTTCAATCTCGCCGGCATTGAACAACGCCCACGCTTCCGCGGGCGTGAGGAGGCCGCCCAGCGGCAGCGCGGCATCGCGGGCGCGTTGCGCAGCGGTGGCAAGAACGGATCGATGGTCAGCGGACATGGCGGGCGGGTGTCTGGGGTCGAATCGACGATAGCATGACTTCGGCGAAGGCCGCGACATTGGCCGCACGCGCCACTGCGCCACCTCAGCAACGTCGTGGCATGGCGCAGCGGAGCCGCAAGCTTGTGCATTGCCAGCGGGTCCAGTGCCGCGGACCTGCCGGAGACCCGGACGCGCAGCGGGTCTGTGCGACAATTTCGTCCGGTCCGCCGCTTCTTTCTGCCGAACACCTCCCCTCCGCCGCGTGGAACCTCCCTCCCTGCTGGTCGCACTTGTCCTCGGCATCGTCGAGGGCCTGACCGAATTCCTGCCGATTTCGTCGACCGGACACCTGATCGTCGCGGGTTCGCTGCTGGGCTACACCGGCGAGAAGGCGAAGGTGTTCGAGATCGTGATCCAGGCCGGCGCCATCCTCGCCATCTGCTGGGAATTTCGGGTCCGCCTCCTTGCCGTCGCGCGTGGTCTCTTCCGTGAGTCACGCGCCAACCGGTTCGTGCTGAATCTCGTCATTGCGTTCGTACCGGCGGCCACGCTGGGCCTGCTGTTCGGCCGCGTCATCAAGGCCTCGCTGTTTGCGCCGGTACCGGTTGCAATGGCCTTCGTCGGCGGCGCGCTCGTCATCCTGTGGGCCGAACGGCGCCAGCGATTGCATCCGCAGTCCGTGCGCATCGACGATATCGATGCGATGCACTGGACCGATGCGCTGAAGGTGGGATGCGCGCAGGCGTTCGCGCTGATCCCCGGCACGTCGCGTTCCGGCGCCACGATCATTGGTGGCATGTTGTTCGGGCTCTCGCGTCGCGCGGCGACGGAGTTCTCGTTCTTCCTGGCGATTCCTACGTTGCTGGCCGCTTGCGTCTACGAGACGGTGAAGAACCGGCACCTGCTGTCCGTGGCCGACCTGCCGAGCTTCGGCGTCGGCTTCGCGGCGGCCTTCGTGTCGGCATTCCTGTGCGTGCGCTGGTTGCTGCGCTACGTGAGCCGCCACGACTTCACGCCGTTTGCGTGGTACCGCATAGCATTCGGCGCCGTCATCCTCATCACGGCGTGGACCGGCATCGTGGCGTGGGCATGAGTACCATCGCGGCGGCACCCGCATCGCGCTGGGCGGGGCCGGCGTGCGCGATCCTGGGCGTGCTCGGCTTCTCCTTCAAGGCGATCCTGATCAAGCTCGCCTACAAGATTCACCCGCTCGACGCCGTCACACTGCTGACGCTGCGGATGATCTACTCGGTCCCGTTCTTCTGCGTGATGGCGTGGTGGGCTTCGCGGCGCGAGGGCGTGGTAGCGCTGCAGCGCGCGCAATGGCTGCAACTTGCGTACCTGGGGTTCATCGGCTACTACCTCGCGAGCCTGCTCGACTTCATGGGTCTCATGTACATCACCGCGTCGCTCGAGCGCCTGGTGTTGTTCCTCTACCCCACGATCGTCGTGCTGCTGTCCGCGCTGCTGCTTGGCAAGCCGATCACGCGCCGGGTGGTGGCCGCGTTGCTGCTGTCCTATGCCGGGATCGCGCTGGTCGTGGCCCACGACCTGGCGGTGACGGGCAACACCGCGGCCACGCTGACAGGCAGCGGCCTCGTTTTCGCCAGCGCCGTGTTGTATGCGCTCTATCTCGTGCAGGCGGGTGACCTGATCGGGCGCCTTGGCTCATTGCGGTTCATCTCGTGGGCGATGCTGGCGTCGGCCACGTTTGTGTTCCTGCAGTTTGCGCTGATGCGTCCGTGGTCCGCGCTGGACGTGCCGTTCAACGTGCATCTCCTGTCGCTGACGATGGCCGTCTTCTCGACTGTGCTGCCCACCTGGCTGATCGCCGAGTCGATCCGGCGCATGGGCGCCAACGCCGCGTCGCTGGTCGGTGCACTGGGGCCGGTGTTCACGATCGGCTTAGGCGCGATGATACTGGGCGAGCCGCTCTATCTCGTGCAACTGGCCGGCGCCGCGCTGGTGCTGACCGGCGTGCTGCTCGTAACGCTGAAGTCGCGGCCACCGGCCGCATTTGCCAAACCCTGACACTGCCCCACCTACCTCACAGGACCGCCATGGCTTCGAACACGCTCGAACACAATCGCCCCACGCTCAAGGATCCGGCGCTGCTGCGCATGCAGTGCTACGTCGATGGCATGTGGGTCGACGCTGCCGGCAAGGCCACGATGCCGGTGGTCAATCCGGGCACCGGCCGCACCATCGGCACCGCGCCGGTGTTCGGCGGCGCGGAGACCAAACTCGCCATCGACGCCGCTGCGCGCGCGCTGCCCGCGTGGCGCGGCATGCTCGCCAAGGACCGCAGCGCGATCCTGATGAAATGGTTCGGATTGCTGCTCACCCATATCGACGACCTTGCGTTGATCCTGACGACCGAACAAGGCAAGCCGCTGGCGGAAGCAGCCGGCGAGATCAGTATTGCGGCCGCCTACATCGAGTGGTTCGCGGAGGAAGGCAAGCGCATCTACGGCGACGTGATTCCCACGGTCGGCAACGACCGCCGTCTGGTGGTGGTGAAGGAGCCGGTCGGCGTATGCGCCGCGATTACGCCGTGGAATTTCCCCGCGTCGATGATCGCGCGCAAGGTCGCGCCCGCGCTGGCTGCCGGTTGCACGGTGGTGATCAAGCCGGCCGAGGCCACGCCCTATTCGGCCTTTGCGCTGGCCGAACTGGCACACCGCGCCGGCTTCCCACCGGGGGTGCTCAACGTCGTCACCGGGCATGCCGTTGCAATCGGCAACGAGATGTGCGCCAACCCGACCGTGCGCAAGCTCTCGTTCACCGGGTCCACCGCGGTCGGCCGGCTGCTGATGCAGCAGGTGGCACCGACCGTGAAGAAACTGTCGCTCGAGCTGGGCGGCAACGCGCCCTTCATCGTGTTCGATGACGCCGACCTCGACGCTGCCGTCGACGGCGCAATGATTTCCAAGTTCCGCAATGCCGGACAGACCTGCGTATGTGCAAACCGGATCTTCGTGCAGGACGGCGTCTACGACGCGTTCGCCGCCAAGCTCGCGTCGAAGGTGGCGGCGCTGAAGGTAGGCCTCGGCACGGAGACTGGCGTCACGCAGGGACCGCTGATCAACGCGAAGGCTGTGGCCAAGGTCGAGGCGCACGTGGCCGATGCCACCGCGCGCGGCGCCACGGTTGCGCTGGGCGGCAGCCGGCACGCGCTGGGCGGCAACTTCTACGAACCCACGATCCTCACTGACGTCACGCCGGCGATGCAGATCTTCAGCGAGGAAACGTTCGGCCCGGTGGCGCCGCTGATCCGTTTCCACACCGACGCC